>NZ_JBSHNQ010000069.1:0-1608 GCF_053604665.1 Lacinutrix chionoecetis | reverse complement strand
GTAAATGGTCCTGCCCATATACTTTGTAATCCGCCACAATCTGCCAGTACATATACTTCGTAAGCAGTAAGCCCTGTCAAGCCTGTAGCCATAAATCCTGGTGTGTTTGTTACAGTTCCAGGTCCTGTTGGTGCTCCTGTTCCTGCAGGTTGGATAACATATTCCCATTGTGTTTCGCCATTGTTGGCTGTCCATGAGATATCTGCTGTGGTATCTGTTATGTTAGCAGCCATAATATTACTTGGGGCTATACAGAAGTTACCGCAGGTCTCTACTGTAATTTGGTCTATAGACATGTCACCTTCAAAACCATTTCCTGTTCCACCATAGCTAAACTCAATGTAGATAACTTGTCCTAAATAAGCGTCTAAATTAACACCTATTGGCACCCAAGCTTCTGCATCTGTCGTTTGGTAAGCACCAATCCATGTATATTCTGTTGTAAATGGTCCTGTAGCACTTGTACCTACATTAACATTTAATGTGCCTATATCATCCCCAAAGGCATGCATAAAGAATGCTAACTCTGCACCATCTACCGCAGTTGATAAATCTATCGCTGGTGAGATTGCCGAAGCAATATCTGTTGCGTTTCCTGAAGCTTCATATTCTAAGTGCACACCTGGATTACCATCATAAGAATTGGCTGGTCCTGTTCCTGCTGAATTACCTCCTGGATTTGAAATATCCCATTCACCGTTGTTACCTCCAAAACCTGTACCTGTCCATCCTGCTGGATCAACAGTTGGATCGTCTCCAAAGGTTTCTGTAAATATGGTTGACGGTGATCCTGAAGCACATGTAACACCTACTGGTGGTGGTGGTGGTGTGTTTAATGTTGTAAAGTTTACTGGGCCTGCCCAAACACTTTGTCCATTTCCACAATCCGCAAGAACAAATACCTCGTAAACAGTACTTGCTGTAAGTCCTGTTGCTAATAAAGGATTAGTTGTTGTTACAGTTCCCGCACCTGTTGGTGTTCCTGTTCCAGCTGGCTGGATAACATACTCCCATTGTGTTTCGCCATTGTTGGCTGTCCATGAGATATCTGCTGTGGTATCTGTAATGTTAGCAATCATAATATTACTTGGTGCAATACAGAAGTTACCACAGGTTTCTACTGTAATCTGGTCTAAAGACATATCGCCTTCAAAACCATTTCCTGTGCCGCCATAGCTAAATTCTATATAGATTACTTGTCCTAAGTAAGCGTCTAAGTTAATACCGATTGGCACCCATGCTTCTGCGTCTGTAGATTGGTAAGCACCAATCCAAGTGTATTCTGTTGTAAATGGTCCTGTAGCACTTGTACCTACATTAACATTTAATGTACCTATATCATCTCCAAAAGCATGCATAAAAAAGGCTAATTCTGCACCATCTGTTGCTGTAGATAAATCAATAGCTGGTGAAATTGCCGAGGCAATAGCTGTTGCATTTCCAGAAGCTTCATATTCTAAGTGTACACCTGGATTACCATCGTAAGAATTGGCTGGTCCTGTGCCTGTAGAATTGGCTGCTGGGTTTGTAATACGCCAGTTACCATTAGCACCTCCAAAACCTGTACCTGTCCATCCTGTTGGAGCAACACCTGGAGTGTCTCCAAAA
>NZ_JBSHNQ010000068.1:0-444 GCF_053604665.1 Lacinutrix chionoecetis | reverse complement strand
ATTGGTGCTTACCAAACGACAGATGCAGAAGCTTGGGTGCCAATAGGTGTTAATTTAGACGCTTATTTAGGACAAGTTATCTACATTGAGTTTAGCTATGGTGGAACAGGAAATGGTTTTGAAGGTGACATGTCTATAGATCAGATTACAGTAGAAACCTGTGGTAACTTCTGTATTGCACCAAGTAATATTATGGCTGCTAATATAACAGATACTTCAGCAGATATCTCGTGGACAGCCAATAACGGCGAGACACAATGGGAGTATGTTATCCAACCTGCAGGAACAGGAACACCAACAGGTGCTGGAACTGTAACAAACACACCAGGATTTATGGCTACAGGCTTGACAGGGCTTACTGCTTACGAAGTATATGTACTGGCAGATTGTGGCGGATTACAAAGTATATGGGCAGGACCATTTACCTTTAATACAGATGTGCAA
>NZ_JBSHNQ010000067.1:0-104482 GCF_053604665.1 Lacinutrix chionoecetis | reverse complement strand
CACCAATACAAATGCACGCACAAAACAAATTGAAAAGAAAACAATACAAATCAAAAAAGCTGAACAATCATATGATTGTTCAGCTTTAATTAATAAATTTAATCCTTTAATAATCTGTATCGGTTATTTAGGACTAGACAGTAAATGGATGTTAGATAATTAACATCGCGTCTCCATAACTGTAAAACTTATATTTTTCTTTAATTGCCTCGGCATAGGCACGTTTAATAAATTCGTGACCTGCAAAAGCAGAGGCCATCATCATTAATGTGGACTTAGGCGTATGGAAGTTAGTAATCATAGCGTTTGCAATGCTAAACTCGTAAGGTGGAAAAATGAATTTGTTTGTCCAACCATCAATTTCATTTAATGTATTGCTCGAAGATACTGCACTTTCTACAGCACGCATTGCTGTTGTTCCAACAGCACAAATACGTCGTCTGTTTTTAAGTGCGTTGTTTATTTGCTCTACTGTTTTTGGCCCAATAGTTACTTCTTCGCTATCCATTTTATGTTTAGATAAATCCTCTACTTCCACAGGATTAAAGGTACCTAAACCAACATGCAAAGTAACCTCTGCAAAATCGACGCCTTTTATTTCCAAGCGCTTTAATAAATGCTTAGAAAAGTGCATTCCAGCAGTTGGTGCTGCTACAGCGCCTTCCTTTTTTGCAAAAATTGTTTGGTAACGCTCTTCGTCTTCTGGCTCTACATCTCGCTTAATGTATTTAGGTAGTGGCGTTTCTCCTAATTCGGTTAATTTTTTTCGAAATTCTGTGTAAGAACCATCGTAAAGAAAACGCAATGTTCTACCTCTTGATGTGGTATTATCAATAACTTCTGCAACTAAACTTTCGTCCTCACCAAAATATAGTTTATTACCAATTCTTATTTTACGAGCAGGATCTACAAGTACATCCCAAAGACGTTGCTCTTCGTTAAGTTCGCGCAATAAAAACACTTCAATTCTTGCTCCTGTTTTCTCTTTGTTTCCAAATAAACGTGCAGGAAAAACTTTTGTATTATTAAGAATCATGACATCGTCTTCTTCAAAATAATCAATTATATCTTTAAATTGCTTATGTTCTATAGTTTGCTCTTTTCGATTTAGCACCATTAAACGAGATTCGTCTCTGTTTTCTGATGGATATTCAGCTAAAAGCTCTTCTGGCAATTCAAAATTGAAATGCGATAATTTCATTTTTACGTCTATCATAATAGTTATTTAGAAAGTTGCAAATATACAATCTCAACATAGGCGTTGTCAAGTAAATAGGCAATTATTATTGGTAATTTCGGTATTTATATGGTATTAAATTTAAACCCGAGTGTTTTTAAATCTTCCCAAAATGTTGGATAGGACTTCGAAACCACCATATGGTCTTTAATTTCAAGTGGCACTTTTAATGCTAACGGTGCAAATGCCATCGCCATTCTATGATCGTTATAAGTGGTTATAGCGACATCTTTATTAATTTTATTTGAAGCTGAAAGATGTAAACTTTTATCGGTAACCTTAATATCGCCTCCTAATTTTATAATCTCCTCTTTTAACGCTTCTAATCTATCGGTTTCCTTAATTTTTAAGGTATGTAATCCTGTTAAATCACACTTTAAACCCAAACCAAATGCTGTAACAGCAATAGTTTGAGCGATATCTGGTGCATTTGCTAAATCGAAATTAACACCATTTTCATTTACTATATGTTCTGTTTTTTTAAGTATTACGGTGTTCTCAGAAAAAGTTGTGCTTACTCCAAAGGCTTTATAAATCTCTACTAATGCAGAGTCGCCTTGCAAACTATCTTGTTTGTAAGATGTTAATGTTATGGTTGTTCCTAATTCAGCCAAAGCCGCAATACTGTAGAAATAGGAAGCCGAAGACCAGTCTGACTCCACGGTTAATTTGCTATTAACCTGTAATGGTTGGTTGGCTTTTACCGTAATTATATTGTTTTTAAAAGTGGTCTCTACTCCTATTGCATTGAGTAAACACAAAGTCATATTAATGTAAGGCACAGAGGTGATTTTGCCATCTAATGTTAGTTCGAGTCCGTTTTCTAATGTTGGAGCGACTAATAACAAGGCTGAAATATATTGACTGCTTACATTAGCGCTTAATGTTACTTTGTGTTTATTAAGTTGTTTTCCTTTTATAAGTAATGGCGGAAAGCCGTTATTTTCCATGTACGAAATATCTGCTCCTAATTGATTTAAGGCTTCGACCAAAATTTTAACTGGGCGTTCTTTCATACGCTTAGAGCCTGTTAAAACAATTTCACTACCTGCTTTAGTTGCAAAATATGCAGTAAGAAATCGCATGGCAGTTCCTGCATGATGGATATCTATTATCTTCTCATTTGAAGCTAAAGCCTTGGTCATTAACTGCGAATCGTCGCTGTTAGAAACATTTTCTATCTCCAATTCAGGATACAATGCTTTTAACAATAACAACCTGTTGCTTTCACTTTTAGACCCTGTGATTTGAATAGAAGCGTCTTCTTTAATTGAAGATTTTTGGAGTTTTATATTCATATTATTATAGATTTCCGTCTTCACGGAAATGAAAAAAATTACTTGAGCTTTTTGTTGTTGTGGTGTCGCTCGTGATCGCGTTTGGTTTTTATATCCAGTTTTTTATCGAATGCGTCTTGTAAATCTACACCTGTCTGGTTTGCCAAACATAAAACTACGAACATAACATCTGCTAATTCTTCGCCTAAGTCTTTATTTTTATCGCTTTCTTTTTCGCTTTGTTCTCCATAGCGTCTGGCAATAATTCTGGCTACTTCGCCCACCTCTTCGGTTAGTTGCGCCATATTGGTAAGCTCATTAAAATAACGAACACCATGATTTTTAATCCAGTTGTCTACTTCTTGTTGTGCGTTTTTAATGTTCATGTTTATGTTTGTTTTCCGCGAAAGCGTAACTATTTATTTGATTAAACTTCTTTATAAAAACAAAGTTATCATTTTCTTTTATAAAAATGCATCACTGTTAAAACTATCAAGCAAGGAATACCTATATATTTTAACTCGCTTAAAATAACTTGCATTCCCCAATTGGAGAAGAATTCTCTTATACCAATAGGTGATACTTTAATTACTTGCCACGGAAAGAAATAACGTTCCATAGAAAAGGGTATTAAAAAGCCAACACCTTTTCCGCCAGTAGTAAGTGCATCTAAAACACCATGAGACAATGTTGAAAAGAAAATAACTATAAAAAAAAGTATTCGTTTAGTTTTTGTAAAAACCAATGCTAATAAAACAGCCCAAAGAAGTGCAAATGCAATAGAATGAGTAACACCACGATGCCCAAATGGATGCGAATATGGAATTTTACCAAAGGTGATAACATCTAAATCTGGTAGCAAAGCCGAACCAATAGCTAAGAATAGTAATAATTTACTAGTCTTAGAACTAGCAATTTTTGCTAAGGTATAACCTACTAATCCATGACCAAATATTGATGCCATATTTTTTTACATAGTCTTTTTAAGCACTATTTTTTCAGATTTCTTCTCTGCAGATAATTGTACAAATTTTTTGAATTCAGGATATCCTTTTGGTAGAATTAGAGTATTATTTAAATCTGAATTAATAATTACTTGTATTGTTTTACCGTTTGGTACTATAACATAAGAAAATTCACCTTCATCTGTATTAAGAACAAATTTTGCATTTTCTGGAGTGGTCTCTATTTCGTATCCATCTGGTAAATTAATGTTTATTCTATATTTTGTGTTTTGAGGATATATTAAATCTATAGGGTAAACACGTGTGTCTTGTACAAATACATTGGTATTGTTTCCAAAAAACAACAATGGTGATAAGTATAACTTATCTCCTATTTCTTCAACTGCGTTTTCTAGTTTAAAATCGTAAGACATTAGTATTGGTTTTCCTAAATCTGTTTTATTTTTAACATCAAGATTCTCTATTACTATGTCTCCTTTTTCTTCCTCCAACTTAGTTATTATACTTTCTGGTTTTACTTTAGTATAATTATCTCTAAAATCTAATGCTAAATGATTTGTTAGTTTTTGTCTTAATTTTCCTTGAACAGAAAAATTGTCTTGAATATCTATACTCATTTGAATAATATCGTCTGAAACCATGTTTGGCTTCAAGCTTATCCAATCTGAATAACCTCTTTCATCTATAACTCTTCCTTGCCAATTTATTGCTCTTTCAGGAAGGATATTAGCTGTTCCATAATTACTTGTAGCGTCTAACAAAAAGTAATTATCTTCTAATTTAATGCGACAAATAACATAATTAAATCCATCTAAAGTTGGTGTTAACGGAATACCATTATCTCTTGTGCTTAAAAGCACAGGATTAGCAGATATTCCAGCATGACGTAACATTGCAACTAGCATTAAATTAATATCTCCAACATTACCACTGCCATCTTTATAAGCATTCTTTAAACCTTTGTAAGATGTGTAACCTCTGTAACCATCCCATTTAACCTTAGATTTTAAAAAATTATAGATTAAAGCTACTTTTTCTATTGGTTTTTTGTCTCCATTAACAATTGGCTTTATATCATCTTCAAAATAATTAGTTTTCTCTAACTGCCCACCAAAATTTTCTCTTTCGTAAATTCCTTTTACTACTCTCTCCCAATTTGTGGAATATTCTCTAACAGAACCATCTAATCCTTTTATTGATTCTATTTCCCATTTTACAACAGCTCTATAATTATTAATATTATCTACATAAGCTTCTGTTTTTAATGCAGGAATACTTGTTAAATCTGCCTCATATATGTACTCTGTAATGTCATAGGTTCTTTCTATTAGGTTATCTTTAGAGAATTTTGTTTTAACACTAGCTCCTCCATTAGCCATCGCAGAATGATATGATACTTCAAGTTTTCTACTTTTAGATGTTTCAGTTATTTCTGGAACATAAGTTGCTTTAGAATTATACGTTTTATTTATTCTAAAATATTCAGGGACCCGTAATTGATAAACAAGCTTTTTTACTGGAATTTTATATTGAAAAATTTCTTCATTTAAATCTATATTAGGTGATTCAATAGTATACTTATATTCAACAATTGAACCTTCTTTTAAATCAGGCATAGTAAATTTAAATAACTTCCAAAACTTATTTTTTTCCTCCTCAAAGATTCCATTTTTTCTTAGTTTTTCATCTACTACTTTTCCACCTTCTAAATTATATGTGTAAGCTTTTAAAAAGAATATTTTCTCTTCTCTCTCATTATTTTCATTATAAAGACTTTCAGTTTTAGTTCCCCAATCAAAACCTTTTTTATTATAAATCTTTATACGTTCAAAGACTTCAATAAATTTTTTAAAACCTTCATCTTGTACATAATTATAATATATTTTATACTCTCTATATAACACAGCTGCATCAACTGTAGAATCATTCTCATACATGGTTTCCTGTAGTTCCTCTTTACTCACTTTTCCAAATCTGTAATCTTGAGCTGTTGCAATATTTAGAGTTAATAAAATTGCAATTAATACTGTGCTTTTTAAAATCATACTACTTTTTTTTAAGGGCTATTTTAGATTTATCGTGCTTGACTATGTTACTGTAAAACTTTCTAAACGCCATATAGTCAGCTTTTGTGTATTCACCTTTATTGATTATTAATTTACGTGTGTATTTAAATTTATTGTTACCTAATTTTTCAATTTTAGCAGTATACTCTCCATACTTATTATTTATTGATATTGGCTCAAATAGTGCTTCTATTGTTAATGTATTTGCGAGGTTAAATACATATTCATCTTCATAAACAAAACCTCTATCAACCTCAAAAGGCAAAGTTCTGTTTTTATACCTTGGCGGAATATCAGTGCTTTTATTAAAAGCATTTGGAGCCATTAACATTCTATTTCCTGCTCTTGAACCATATTTAGTTGCTTTAAGTTCAAGATTTTCTGTAAAAACAATATTCTCTTTATCGTTATTAAAACGCATAGATAGAATTTCGAGATTATTAATATTATCGAACTTGTTTTTATAATATAATTTTTTGTCTTTTTCGTCTTTTGCTTCTATACGTTCATACTTATGGTATTGTAAGCCTTTTGAATTTGCTTCTATAGTTGCACTAATTGCTCCAGATTCATCTAAATTTATAGTTGCCTTCGTTTTTTGAATATTGTCTTTGGTATTGTATGTTGTAGTATGTACAATTTTTCCACCTTCGGGTGTTATTATTAATGCGTCTCTATCGTCTGTAAAATTAGCTATATATCCAAATGGAGTGGTTTGATTAGTACACTCTAAAAAGACATAATCATCTTGATGCGGCATTGCTAATATGGCATGATTACCTTGTTGAGAAGAAAATTCCTTATCTATATTCTCGATATCTCTTTTACCATAAATAAGAGTGTAGTACGATTCTACACCTACTGCTTTTAACAAGGCTTTTGTATAATTAGACAGGGCTTTACAGTCTCCATAGCTTAATCTATCTACATCGCTTGCGAGCATTGGTTTCCAACCACCAATACCAACTTGCACACTAATGTAGCGCGTTTTATCTTGCATGTATTTATAGACTATTTTAGCTTTTTCAAGGTTAGAACTTGCTGTTGCAGTTAAGCTTTTAACTTCTGTAATTGTTGTCTCAGGTAACTCTTCTGTTCCTTTATTTAAATCTGTATCTACCCATTTTCCAAAAGATTGCCAATCAGAGTTATTACCTTTTACTCCTTTCATATCAAAACCCTGTAGAGCTAATTTTAAATGTGGAGCAAATGCAGAAAAATCTGGCGCGAAAGCTTCTGCTTTAATAGCATTTAAATTATTTGCTTCAAAGTGAAAATCTGATATTTCGTTTATATTATAATCTTCAAAATGAGATGCCTTCTTCTTTAAAACAATGCTTGAATTATTTATAACCTTAAAACTAGAAAACTCTGTACTCACAAAATAGCCTTCTATGGGGAACCATCTTGGTATAAAGGCTGTAGTGGATGTGGTAAATTCGCTATTAAACTCTACCGTATATGGATAACTGGAAGGTGTATAATTAAGATATTTCTCTCTGCCATCTGAAAATAGTGTACCTCCAGGAGTTGTGCTAACATCTTTAAAATCTCTCTCTTTAAAACTTTTTATTTCTTTACCAAATGCGTTATAAACGATAGCATTAACTTTCTTAATGTTTATAGCATCATCGTAGCTTAAATAGGCTCCAATATTTTTTCTACCATAATCGTTTAAAACTGTAACAATACGATGTTCTTTAACAACCATCTTGTTATAATCTTTAATTTCGATTTCTAAAGTCTTATGCCTTATAATTGCATTAGCATGTTCTTTTAATTCTGAAGGTATTGTTATCGCATTGGTTTTATTAGTTTGAGAGATACAAACTATTGCAACCAGCATAAAAAATATGCTTAGCGTAATTTTATGAGACATTAGTTTAGTTTAGATTGGAAATATAATAATTATTAGGGTTTTGAAGAATATATTTATATGAAATTTCTTATACCTTATTTTTAGTATCTATAATAATGGTTACTGGTCCATCATTTAGTAATTGCACTTTCATATCTGCGCCAAACTCTCCAGTTTGTATTGTTTTATTTAAAATAGTTTCTAATGTTGTATTAAAAGCGTTGTACAATGGTATTGCTACTTCTGGTCGTGCAGCTTTTATATAGCTGGGTCTGTTGCCTTTTTTAGTACTTGCTTGAAGCGTAAACTGACTTACAACAATAGCATCTCCTTTACTATCTAACAAAGATTTATTCATGACATCATTTTCATCTCCAAAGACTCGAAGATTAGCAACTTTGTTCGTTAACCAATTAATGTCCTCTTGCGTATCTTCTTGGACGATGCCTAATAAAATTAAAAGTCCATGTTTTATTGCAGCAACTTTTTTGCCTTCAATGGATACGCTTGCTTCACTTACTCTTTGAATGACTACTTTCATTATTCTTTATCCCAAATGTCTGTTCTGTAATTTTGGTCGTCTCCTTCAATTATTTGAATATAACTTCTGTAACGCGATGCGGCAATTTCATCTTTCTCTAAGGCTTCTTTTACCGCACATTTTGGCTCTTCGATATGCAAACAATTATTAAACTTACAGTCCTGGCTTAACTCAAAAAACTCAGGAAAATAATCGCTAATTTCTTCCTTTTCCATATCTACAACACCAAAGCCTTTAATCCCTGGTGTATCTATAATTTTTGCATTGAAACTTAAATCGAACATTTCTGCAAAAGTTGTAGTGTGTTGCCCTTGCATGTGCTGCGAAGAAATGGCTTTTGTTTTAAGGTCTAAACTTGGTTCAATGGTATTTACTAATGTAGATTTACCAACACCAGAATGTCCAGTAAACATGCTCACTTTCCCTACCATTAAGGCTTTAATTTTTTCGATGTTTTTTCCCGTTTTAGCCGAAATACTGATACATTCATAACCAATATTTCTATAAACATGCTCCAAGTATTTTACTTCCATTAAGGTATCTTCATCATAGGTATCCATTTTATTAAAAACCAAAATGGTTTTAATGGAATACGCTTGAGCAGTCACTAAAAAACGATCTATAAAACTGGTAAATGTAGGTGGATTGTCTATTGTGATTAATAAAAAAACTTGATCGATATTAGATGCAATAATATGCGTTTGCTTAGACAGGTTAACCGATTTGCGTACAATATAGTTTTCACGGTCGTGAATTTTTTTAATAACACCAGTTTCTTCGTCACTTTTGGTATCTAAATCGAAATCCACATAATCGCCAACTGCAATTGGGTTGGTGCTTTTTATGCCTTGTAAGCGAAATTTGCCTTTAATACGGCATTCGTAGGTAGCACCGAGTTCGGTTTTTACCGTGTACCAACTTCCTGTAGATTTATATACTAGTCCTGTCATTACAACAAAGATGAAAATTATTAGCTTGTTATACAATAAAAAAAGTCTCGCAATAACGAGACTTTAAATAATATATACTTATTTACTTTTTATCACCTTCTCTTGATGATTAATTGATTCCTGATGAACTGCTTTAAATAGTTTTAAAATAAATTCTTCGCTTAGGCCTTTTTCATCGCCTTGAAGCACCATTTTTCCTAAAATCTCATTCCATCGTTTACTTTGTAAAACAGCAACATTTTTTTTCTTTTTAAGCCTTCCAATGCTATCTGCTACTTGCATACGCTTTCCTAATAAATCAATTAATTGATTATCGACTACATCTATTTGAGCTCTCAAATTTGTTAATTCGTTATTGTATTCTGCTTCTGGATCGCTCTCTTTTCTAATTTTTAAATCCTCCATCATTTTAATCAATGTTTTCGGCGTTACTTGTTGTGCTGCATCACTCCAGGCATTATCTGGATCTGTGTGTGTTTCAATCATTAATCCATCGAAATTTAAATCTAAGGCTGTTTGCGATACATCAAAAACCATGTCGCGCTTACCTGTAATATGCGATGGATCGTTTATTAAAGGTAAATCTGGAAATTTGTTTTGAAACTCGATAGCGATTTGCCATTCTGGGATATTTCTATATTTTGTTTTCTCGTAAGTTGAAAACCCTCTGTGAATTGCTCCTAAATTCTTGATTCCAGCCGTATATAATCTTTCTATACCACCTAACCATAATGCTAAATCTGGATTTACCGGGTTTTTAACCAAAACTATTTTATCTGTCCCTGCTAAAGCATCTGCTAATTCTTGCATAATAAACGGACTTACGGTAGAACGTGCACCTATCCAAAGTAAATCCACATCATTTTCTATGGCTAACTTTACATGATTTGCATTGGCTACTTCTGTACAGGTTTTCATTCCTGTTTGTTCTTTAACTTTTTTAAGCCAATTTAAACCTAATGCGCCAACACCTTCAAAATTACCTGGTCTTGTTCTTGGCTTCCAAATTCCAGCTCTGTAGTAGCTAACATCGGTATCTTTAAGCTCGTGAGCGATTTTTAAAACTTGCTCTTCTGTCTCTGCACTGCATGGTCCAGCAATTACCAGTGGATGATCTAAATTCATCGCGTCCAACCAGTTTCTCATTTCTTTTTTGTTCTCCATAATTGTTATTATTTACTCTGATTAGGTCTCGACATTGCTCGACCAGACAGCATTTTATTATTGTATTCCGTTTAATATCTGTTTAATGTAATTGGTATCTTTCATTTCGTTAAAAACGCCTTCAAAATCATCGTCTTCCATCATTTTTTTAAACTGCGACAAATTGGCGATGTAATCTGCTAATGTTTCAACTACATTGGCTTTGTTTTGTTTAAAAATAGGTGTCCACATAGCAGGTGAACTTTTTGCCAAACGCACAGTGCTTTCAAAACCAGAGCCTGCCATATCAAAAATATCGCGCTCGTTCTTTTCTTTTTCAATTACTGTTTTCCCTAACATAAAAGCGCTAATATGAGATAAATGCGACATGTATGCGATGTGTTTATCGTGCGATTCTGGATTCATGTAACGCATACGCATACCTATTTCTGCAAATAAACCAAGGGCTTTTTCCTGTAATTTAAATGCTGTTTTTTCAACTTCGCAGATAATATTTGTTTTATGCTGAAATAAATTCTGGGTAGCCGCTTTAGGTCCTGAAAATTCGGTTCCGGCAATAGGATGCATGGCTAAAAAATTTCTACGTTTTGTGTGGTTTTCAACAATCTTACATATATCTAATTTTGTAGATCCTACATCTACTACCAGACCAAAGTCTGATATTTTATCTAATATTTTTGGTAGTAATTGAACAGCAGCATCAACAGGAATTGAAAGTATTACTAAATCGGCTTTACTAATATCATCAATTGTAGCTTTTTCGTCAATTATATTTAACTCTAATGCTTCAACTAAATGTTGTGCACTATTATCTATACCATAAATAGTAGTTTCTGGTCGTTTTTGTTTAATATCAATTGCCAGACTACCACCTATTAACCCGACTCCAATTATGTAAATATTGTTTATTCCCATCTGTCTTTTAGACATCTTCCCAAAGGGAAGAATATATTTGTTTTTTTTCTTTCATACTTATTAGGCTAATAAAAACCATTAAAAGCGCTAAACTCTTGCGATTGCTTCTTCAATTTCTTCGGTCGATGCGCATAACGAAAAACGCACATAACCTTCGCCTTGACTACCAAAAATAGTTCCTGGAGCAATAAAAATGTTGTTTTCTTTTAATAGCTTTTCTATAAATTCTTCCGAAGTAAAAAATGGAGGTAACTTTGCCCAAACAAACAATCCGCTTGCATTTTCATCGTAGCTACAATTTAATTTTGTTGCCAGTTCCCATACAAGTTTACGTCGTTGTTGATAGACATTGTTTAAACTCATAAACCATAATTTTGAACAATTTAATGCTTCAATCGCTCCCTTTTGTATGCCATAAAACATACCGGAATCCATATTACTTTTCACCTTTAAAACAGCGTTGAGTAACTCATGATTTCCCAATAACATACCTACTCTCCAACCAGCCATATTAAAGGTTTTACTTAACGAATTGAGTTCTAAACATACTGCTTTAGAGCCTGCAATACTTAAAATACTGATTGGTTCCTCATTTAAAATAAAACTATAAGGGTTATCATTCACTAGCAAAATATCATGCTTTTTTGCGAAGGCTATTAACTCTTTAAACACCGCTCTTGTTGCCTTAGCTCCTGTAGGCATATGGGGATAATTAAGCCACATAATTTTTACTTTACTTAAGTCTTGCTTTTCAAGAGCCGCAATATCTGGACACCAATTATTATGTTCTTCTAAATTGTAGAATATAGGTTTTGCATTTAGCAACTTTGTTACAGACGTATATGTTGGATATCCTGGATTTGGTATTAGCACATGGTCACCTTCATTCAAAAAAGCCATTGAAATATGCATAATACCCTCTTTACTTCCCATAAGTGGTAAAATCTCTGTGGCTGCACTTATATTAACCAGAAAATGTGTTTTGTAAAAATTAGCTATTGCTGTACGTAACTCTGGTAACCCTTGGTAACTTTGGTATTTGTGAGCATTCGTAGCATTTAAACTTTCTGTTATTGCCGTAATCACCTTTTCGGGTGGTTGTAAATCTGGACTGCCAATACCTAAATTAATAATGGGTTTGCCTTGAGACTTTAAAAAATTAACCTCTTTTAATTTTTTAGAAAAGTAGTATTCTTCAACGCTATGTAATCTATTTGCGACTTCCATTATTTTTTTGCGTTTTTGTATTCCCCTAAAACTTTAAAATGTGTTGCCATAATTTCCATTATAGATTTTGCTTTTTTAAAATCCTCATAACCTTCAAAAGTAACATCTACAAAAAAGGAATACAGCCACGGAGTTTCTATTTTAGGTAGAGATTGTATTTTGGTTAAATTTAATTTGCAATCACTCATTACATTTAGGATAGTTGCTAAACTTCCACGTTTATGGTCAAGCTCAAATTTTATTGATGCCTTATTAATTTCATTTTTAGGTAATACAGCATTTTCCCTTTTTACAATGGCAAAACGCGTTTCGTTGTGTTTAATGGTTTGTATGCTTGATGCTAAAATATCAAGTTCGAAAATTGATGCTGCTAATTGGCTTGCTATAGCCGCAACACCTATTAATTGCTTTTCTTTAATATGTTTGGCCACGAGTGCAGTGTCTTTATCCTCAACCAATTTAATGTGTGGATAATTTTTAAAATAAGCTTTGCATTGTAAAAGCGCCATTGGGTGTGAGTGTACCTCTTTTATATCCTCAATATTTTGATTTGGCAATGCCATTAAATGATGCTGAATATCTAAATAATACTCTCCAATGATATGGAGGTTATTATTATCAATCAACGCATAATTAGGAATTATTGAGCCAGCAATTGAGTTTTCTAAGGCCATAATTGCAGCTTCAGTTTTTCCAGAGATTAAGGCTTCAACAGTATCATCGAAAGATAAACACTCATTAATAGCTATGGTTTCTCCAAAATAGTCTTGTGAAACCACATGGTGAAATGAGCCTTTAATACCTTGTATGGCTACTGTTTTTATTGAAACTTCTTTCATTATTAACGACATCTCTAAAATTTTATTTACCCTTTTTTTGCATTAGAAATAGTTAAAAAAAAAGTCCCGATTAAAAATCGAGACTCAGTTTTAAATATATGTTATCTATATTACACATAAGCAGTCTCGTTCTTTCCGTTAAAAAAGAAATAGAACCAGCTAAAATATGTGTTATACGTTTTTTTCATTTTATTTCTGCAAATGCAATTAACTAAATTATATTGCTAAAGTAAATAATTAATTTACAAATCAAAATACTAAAGCATGTATTTTAATGTTTTAGCAGAAGAATTAAAGATTTAAAAAGAAATCATTGTTTAAATTACAGAATGTTTATTTTTGAATAAAGAAACTAAGATGTCTATAAGAGTTAAAAATATAACTAAGGTTTACGGTGAACAAAAAGCCTTAAATAATGTGTCTTTTGAAATAGAAAAGCCAGAGATTGTTGGGTTTCTTGGTCCAAATGGTGCTGGAAAGTCTACCATGATGAAAATACTAACCACCTTTATAAATCCTACCGAAGGAGAGGCCGAAGTTAATGGACATTCTGTAGCGTCTAATGTGGAGCAAGTGCAACAAAGCGTTGGGTATCTACCAGAACATAACCCGTTATACTTAGATCAATACGTACGCGAGTATTTAGCTTTTAATGCGCAGGTTTATAAAGTAAGCAAATCGAGAATTGAAGAGGTCATTACCCTTACTGGTTTAACACCAGAAGCCCATAAAAAAATAAGCCAATTATCTAAAGGATTTAGACAACGTGTTGGGTTAGCTAATGCGTTACTGCACAATCCAGATGTTTTAATTTTAGACGAACCTACTACAGGTTTAGACCCAAACCAATTAGTGGACATTAGAAAACTTATTAAAAACATTGGTAAAGAAAAAACCGTTTTCCTTTCCACTCATGTAATGCAGGAAGTAGAAGCCATGTGCGATCGTGTTATAGTTATTAATAAAGGTGAAATTGTAGCGAATAAAAGACTAAAGGAATTTCGCGAAGGGCAGGAACAAATAGTTATTGTTGAATTCGATTACAGAGTAGAAGAACCTTTTTTAATGCGATTACCCAACGTAAAAAGTGTAAAAAACACCCACGATTTTATTTATGAAATCACTTTTTCTACCAAAGAAGATATGCGTTCTCATGTGTTTGATTTTGCACATGATAATGAGTTGAAGATTCTTCAGCTTAACCAGAAGAATGCGAGTTTGGAGAGTATGTTTAGGGAGTTGACTGCCTAAACTTCTTCCATCTATTATTTTATGTTTATAAGGAAAATATTATTCGTCTAATGACAGTTTGTTAAAGAAAGTTCTTCGTCACTGTATATTACTCAAAAATAACGCGACCTGTATAGAGCTCTTGAATGTTTACAGTTGGCGGTGTATTTACCACTATAACATCTCCTGTACTCACTAAATTTGCTGTTAGCGATACTTGCGGATTTACAGTAATATCATTAGAACCTCTATGTCCAACTATTACGTTTTGAGCAATAAGGTTTCTACCTTCAAATCTGGCATCGCCAGAAGCAAAACTAACCGTTAAATCATTTACAGTACCATCTATATAACAAGTAGATAAATTATTTACTACTACTGTTAATATGTTATTATTAACCTGAATAATAAATAAACCATCGGTATGGAATTCTCCAGAGTCGTCTTCAGAGAGTAAAGTAAGATTTGGGTAGGTTAACACACCATCGCTTCTTGTAGGTAAACCTGTGCTACTTCTAATTTCGGTTAAATTTGGTGCTGTTACATAAATTTTAGTAATGCCAAAATCACGCGTTAAATTACAGCCGTTATTATTGTTCAAAAGTAGTCTTCCGTTTTCTACCTTTACCTCTATCTCGTCCATTAAATATTCGCCAGTTTCTACTAAAACTTTGTATTCTGGACCTTCTTTTACAATAAGTTCAATACGCTCGAAAACGGTAACTTTAGTAAAATCTTCTACTATAAATTCCTTTAAAATAATATCTCCAGAATTTTGAAAACAATCTGGTGCATTCTCGCTATTGCAAGAAACCAAAAGTATAAATGTAAGTATGTATATTATGTTTTTCATATTTGTTTCTTCCGCGAAAGCGTTAATTCTTAAAGTCTTATTCCTATTCCAAATTCTACGCCTTCGGCTTTAGCACCATGAGATTTTAGTGTAATGGCTCCATAAAACTTATCTCCAAAATAACGTTTTAATCCTATTCTATTATAAATTCTGCCTTCAAAATCGTAAGGATAATAGACATAATAGCCTAATTGCGTGATAAACGATAATTTATTAATAAATAATTCATGACCAACAAAAACACCAACGCGTTTGTAATCTTCGTCGCCAGTTACATTATCTAAAGGAAATGCCACAGCATAATATTTTATTAATTCTTTTAAAAAAGTAGAAAAGAAAACATCGGTTCCTACATGCAACGCACTTTTTCTATTAATACGTTTATCGGCATAAGCCGAAAGAATATAAAACGGAAATTGCCCAGAATTATTAACATCACTTTCGTTAATACCACTTCTAAAAGCGAAATTATATTTTATTTTTTCTTTGAAATATTTCTCTTCGGTTGATGCTGTATATTCTGGTTGCTCATTATAACCAAACATATAGTTTGCGCCAATATTAAATGTAAAAGTGTTGGTTGAATTATTTGGCGCACGAAAATTAGCGTTGCTATAATGTATTATAGACACACCAGCCTGAACTCCCAGACCTTTATAAATATTTTGTTTATCGTAATTTAACTGAATGTAGGTAGAACTCAACAAATCTGAACCATAGGCATTGTTTCTAAAGTTAGTAACTTTATCGTAAGGATTTGTTGTGTAAGCAATCCCTTGCGCTATCCTGAATTTTAAATTTCTATTTAAAAAGTAAAAATTGAAATGCGCATACAACCCATAGTTTTCACCAAGAAATTCATTTTTCATATCCTGATATATAAAAGACGCACCATAATCTGGATAGTTATAACGGCTTTCCCATGCTTTTTTACCAAAAGTTTTTTGATTAAAACTTAAAATGACACCTGTTTGATGGTCTGTTATTAAATGCGCTATGTCTGGATTGTGTTCTAAAATGGTACCATAAAAATAACTGGCGTCCACAGTAAAAGGATTACCTTCTTTTTCTTGGGCATCAGAAAATAAGATACATAGAAAGAATATACTGGTAAAAAAGTATTTCATTTAATTTATTTAGTTAAGACCGCAAATGTAAAATAAATTAAATAGACTCTAACGCTATTTATAAATTGGCTTTAAGTTTCTGGCGCTCATTCAACTTCAAGCAAATTAAGCTGAGTTGTTATGGGTATTTAACAACTTAATCTACTATTACCTTTAATATCAAAAGCTTTCGTCCTATTAATAGTAACATTTTGCTTTACACAAATGCTTTTACCACTGCTTTTGGCGATTCTTTTCGGGTTCCGTCGAAACCGTTAATACCGCTAACTGTAGTATATTTTAAAACAAACTTTTTTCCTGGATTTAATATTCTGTAAGCCGATTGACACATTAAGGTAGCTTCATGAAAACCACAAAGAATAAGCTTTAGTTTTCCTTCGTATGTATTAACATCTCCAATAGCAAAGATGCCAGGAATATTGGTTTGGTAATCTACTGTATTTACCTTAATGGCGTTTTTTTCTATGTCTAATCCCCAATCTCCAATAGGTCCTAATTTTGGTGATAATCCAAAAAGTGGAATAAAATAATCTGCTTCTAATCGCATACTTTCTTCATCCTTGGTTATTGTAATGGCTTCAATATGATGGTCGCCATGTAAAGCGGTGACTTCTGCTGGAGTTATTAAATTTATTTTATTTAATAATTTTAATTCCTGCACTTTTTCTACAGAATCTAATGCACCTCTAAACTCGTTACGTCTGTGTACCAATGTGACTTCCGAAGCTATGTCTGACAAGAAGATACTCCAATCTAAAGCAGAATCTCCACCACCAGCGATAACAACTTTTTTGTCTCTGTACATTTCTGGATCTTTAATAAAATAATTAACGCCTTTATCTTCGTATTGCTCTATGTTTTCCAGCTTTGGTTTACGAGGTTCAAAACTACCCAAACCACCAGCAATAGCAACTATTGACGCTTGATGCTGCGTGCCTTTATTTGTTGTTACTATAAAGCTTCCGTCGTTTTGTTTTTCTATAGTTTCGGCACGTTCTCCTAATGTAAAACCAGGTTGAAACTGCTTCCCTTGTTCTAATAAATTACTTGTTAAATCTCCCGCTAAAATTTCTGGAAATCCAGGAATATCATAAATAGGTTTTTTAGGATACAACTCGGAACATTGACCACCAGGTTGTGGCAATGCGTCAATTAAATGGCACTTTAATTTTAACAATCCAGCTTCAAAAACTGTAAATAAACCTGTTGGTCCTGCTCCTATTATTAATATATCTGTTTTAATCATCTTACTTAATTTTTTCTACTAAGCCTTTAGTAAATTCGTTTAATGTTTCAACTTTTTGTTCAAAGTCTC
Organism: Lacinutrix chionoecetis; assembly: GCF_053604665.1. Lineage (NCBI taxonomy): Bacteria > Pseudomonadati > Bacteroidota > Flavobacteriia > Flavobacteriales > Flavobacteriaceae > Lacinutrix > Lacinutrix chionoecetis. Next base: position 86,918 of record NZ_JBSHNQ010000067.1, on the reverse strand, counting down.
CTTTTATGGTTTTTCTGTATGTATTGAGGTTTTTTACTAATTCGTCAATATTTTCTGGTATAACGTCTTCAAAAAACTGACGCAATCTTTTAGCGGTTGTTGGTGATTTTCCGTTTGTAGAAATAGCTACTTTTACATGTCCTTTAGTGACAATGCCTCCCATATAAAAATCGCAGTATGGTGGATTATCTGCTACATTAACCAGTTTACTTTGCGATCTACAATTGTTGTAAACTTGTATATTAACTTCTGGATTATCGGTTGCAGCAATTACAATATGCTTTTGGTATAAATAGCCAATGTTATAGACGTCTTTTATCATTTTTACGCGACCTGTACTTGCTATTTTTTTTGTACCATCTCTAAACATTGGCGCAACCATAGTGACCTTTGCATCTGGACTTGATTTTAAAAGAAACGTTAGTTTTTCTTCTGCAACAAATCCACCTCCAACAATGAGGATGTTTAGCTGTTCGGCTTTTAAAAAAATTGGATATAGATTATTTCTTTCCATAACAATTAAGCAAAAACAGGTTTTGAAAAATATTTAGCCTTGTTTGCTTTTTCGTACATATTAGATAAATCTACACGCTTGCTAACCACTTCTCCAATTACGATTATTGCTGGCGAAGACAATTGTTTTTCTGCGACAATAGCTTCAATAGTATTAATAGTTCCAATACCTACTTTTTCTTGTGGTGTGGTTCCGTTTTGAATAATAGCAACTGGTGTATTTTGTTTGCCTTCTGAAGAAAAAACCTTTACAATTTCTGATAGTTTTCCCATTCCCATAAGTATTACAAGTGTTGCTGTAGATTTTGCAGCAATAGCAATGTCTTTTGAAATATCATGCGATTTAGTTGTGCCAGTAATTACCCAAAAACTTTCTGAAACATGACGCTTGGTTAATGCAATACCTTGGCATGCTGGGACTGCTGCAGAGGATGAAATACCAGGCACAACAGCAACTTCAATAGCATATTCTTTAGCATACTCTAACTCTTCAGAGCCTCGACCAAATATAAAAGGATCACCTCCTTTTAAACGCACCACATGATTACCTCTTAAGGCACTAATAACAATTAGTTCATTAATTTGCTCTTGTTGATACGCGTAACAGCCTTTACGTTTGCCTACAAAAATAAACTCTGCTTTTTTTGAGGCATAGTCCAATAATTCTTGGTTTACAAGTGCATCGTATAGAATAATATCTGCAGATGCAATGGCTTTAATTGCTTTTAATGTTATTAGTTCTGGATCACCTGGTCCAGCGCCAACCACTGTTAATTTTGGTGTCATAGGTTTAAATTTTAATAGCTAATTGTTTTTCGCGAAACGCTTTTACGGTATCTAAAAACTGATGAGCTGTTTTTATATAATTACTTGCAAAGTCTTTAGTTGGTGGACATACTTTTATTTGATAGATTAACTCTGAAAAAGATGTTCCTAATTGAATGTTATTAGTATCTACATACAACTCATCAAACTGACGAATAATACTGGCTTGCGTATTTGTTTTAATATCTTCTGAAAGCAATATGGCTTTAGCAGCATTTATCATAGAACGATACGCTTCATAGATAGCACTTGAATATACTTTGTTGCTGTAGTGCTGTTTTGCTTCTTCAATTTTTTCTTCACATTCTAAAAATAATGTTGCAATTAAATCGATAATAACACCAGCACATTCGCCAATACCAATAGCTTTAACGTAAGTTTCATTGGTTCCCCAATCAATAAAATAATCTTGTGTTAGGTTGTCTGTATTAGACAAATCTGTAAGTAAATTATAAAAGTACTTTTCACCTTTTTCATTATAATATTCTGCAAATAATTGTCCTGATGCATGGGCTTCGTAATCATTAAGAATACGTCTCAAGGCTTCTGGTCCTCGTTTGCTTGGAATTTTAACCACTTTATCGGCGAAAGTGGCATGTCCATTTCCCTTATTTCCTCCGCCCAAAAGTACCTGCAATGCAGGTATGACTAATTTGTCTTTTGTTCTAATGGACATGCCTTGAAACCCTATATTCGCCATATTATGTTGTCCGCAAGCATTCATACAACCACTAATTTTTATGACTAAATCTTGGTTGGATAAATATTGAGGGTATTCGGTTTTAATAACGCGTTCTAATTCTTCAGCAATTCCTGTACTGCTTGCAATACCTAAATTACAGGTGTCTGTTCCTGGACAAGCAGTAATATCTACTGCCTTATTATATCCTGCTTCAGTGAAACCAAGCTTTTGTAATTCTTGATAGAAAAACGGAATTAAATCTGTTTTTACAAACGGAATTAATATGTTTTGCCTTAGTGTTAATCTTATTTCTCCAGCTGCATATTGCTCAACTAAATTTGCTAACAATCTGGCTTTGTCTGTATAAAAATCGCCTAATAGTACTTTAATTCCAATCGCGACATAACCGTCTTGTTTTTGAGGAATAAGGTTAGTAGATTTCCATAAATTGAAAGCCTTTTGATCTTCAATTAAAACTTTTGGAGCTTTAATATCCACTGGAGTTGAAGTGTTATAATCTGCCTCATTTATAGCTACCGACTTAAATTCTATTGCATTTTGTTCTTCTTCAATTAATGCTCTAAAAGCCTCTAAACCTATATCTTTTATTAAAAATTTTAATCTGGCTTTAGCACGACTTTTACGTTCTCCATAACGATCAAACACTCTTAAAACGCCTTCCATTAAAGGAATAATTTTATCTGAAGGCAAAAAACTGTAAAACTCATCTGCATGTCTTGGTTGCGAACCTAATCCACCACCAATCATCACTTTAAAACCTTTTACACCATCTTTAATTTTGGCAATAAAACCTAAATCGTGCATGTATGATAAACCTGTATCTTCATCTGTAGCAGAAAAAGACACTTTAAATTTTCTACCCATTTCTTGGCAAATAGCGTTTCTTAAAAAGAAACGAAAAACAGCATCTGCATAGGGAGACACATCAAAAGGCTCGTTAATATCGATACCTGCAGTTTCGCTTGCAGTAACGTTTCTAACCGCATTTCCGCAGGCTTCTCTAATAGTAACATTGTCTTTTTCTAACTCTGCCCAAAGCTCTGGAGTACGATTTAAATCCACATAATGAATTTGAATATCTTGTCGTGTGGTAATGTGCAATCTACTTCTGGAATACTCATCAGACACCTCACTAATTCTTCGTAATTGATTGCTTAACACTTTTCCGTAAGGCAGTTTTATACGAATCATTTGCACGCCTTCTTGACGCTGACCATACACACCTCTGGCCAAACGAAGGCTTCTAAATTTTTCTTCGTCTAACTTTCCGTTTTGAAACAGCTCAATCTTATTAGCTAATTCAATAATATCCTTTTCTACTACAGGATTTTCTATTTCGGTTCTAAAACTTTGCATCGCTATAATTATTGAATAAATCCTGCTCCCACAGTATTATTAGATTGAGAATCGATGATAATAAACGACCCATTGGTACGATGATTTTTAAACGCATCGTAAAAAACAGGTTTGTTTAATTTAAAAGAAACCGTTGCTATATCATTCATATTCAAGGTTGTTGTGGTTTCGTCTATTCCTGAATAATCTGGATTTATTTTATGATGAATGGCATTGACTTTAGCCAATACTTTATTTACACCATGTTGAATAACATATTTGCTTCCAGCAGTTAATTGCTTCGCATCCATCCAAGAAATTGTTGCAGTAAATTGCTTGTCTATGGTTGGTAAATCGTTAGCCTTAACAATCATATCGCCACGACTAATGTTAACATCGTTTTCTAATGTAATAACTACAGAAGACCGTCTTGAAGCTGTTTGTACTTTTTGAGTATAAAAATGAATATCTTTTATTTTAGATTTGGTTTGAGATGGTAATACCACAACCTCATCGCCAACATTTAACTCGCCACCATACACTTTTCCTGCATATCCTCTAAAATCGTGAAACGCTTCTGTTTTTGGACGAATTACATACTGCACAGGAAACCTTGGAGTACCCACGTTATAAATATCTTGATTGTCGATAGTTTCTAATTGCTCTAATAAGGTTTGTCCTTTGTACCAAGGTGTATTTTTAGAAGCATTAACCACATTATCACCTTTTAAAGCACTTACTGGAATAAAACTTATTTTTTGATCTTGGTAATCTCTTTTGCGCATTAACGCTTCAAAATCAGATTTTATGGCGTTGTATTTTTCTTCGGAAAAATCTACCAAATCCATTTTGTTAATGGCTACTATTACTGTTTTAATTCGCAATAAATTATTGATGAAAAAGTGTCGGTTAGTTTGCTCAATCACACCTTTTCTGGCATCTATTAAAACAATAGCCACTTGAGATGTTGAAGCTCCAGTAACCATATTTCTGGTATATTCTATATGACCTGGTGTATCTGCAATAATGTAGCTTTTATTGGCTGTAGAAAAATAAATATGAGCGACATCTATAGTAATACCTTGCTCTCTTTCTGCTACCAAACCATCTGTTGCCAAAGAAAAATCTAAATAATCGTAACCTAATTGTTTACTCTTTTTTTCTATTGCCTCTAACTTATCTGATGTCAGTGATTTTGTATCGTAAAGTAAACGTCCTATTAATGTACTTTTTCCGTCGTCTACACTTCCTGCTGTTGCTATTTTTAAAACTTCCATTTTTTATTGGCTTTTAGCTTTTAGCCTTTGGCTACAAGCTTTTTGTTGATAATTCGCTAAAGGCTAAAAGCCAAAAGCTATGAGTAAAATTTGCAAGGCAAATTTCTAAAAATACCCTTGTTGCTTACGTTTTTCCATTGCTGCTTCAGAGCGTTTATCGTCTATTCTTGCACCTCTTTCAGAAATTGAAGACTCTCTAATTTCTTGTACAACACTTAAAATATCTGATGCATTTGATAGTACTGCTGCTGTACAACTCATATCGCCAACGGTTCTAAAACGTACAGTTCGCTCTACAATTTCTTCGTTTTCATCTCTATAAACCACCTCATCATCTGCAGACCAGATTAAACCATCTCTTAAAAAAGTTGCTCTGGTATGCGCAAAATAGATGGATGGAATTTCTATTTGTTCGTTTTGTATGTATGACCAAACGTCTAATTCTGTCCAGTTAGAAATTGGAAACACACGCACGTTTTGTCCTAATTCTATTTGTCCGTTAAGCATATCAAATAATTCTGGACGTTGGTTTTTTTCGTCCCACTGACCAAAATCATCACGCACAGAAAAAATACGTTCTTTAGCTCTTGCTTTTTCTTCGTCACGTCTTGCGCCTCCAATACATGCATCGAATTTAAATTCTTCAATAGCATCTAAAAGTGTTGTGGTTTGCAAGACATTTCTACTGGCATATCTTCCAGATTCTTCTTTTACTTTACCTTCATCTATAGAATCTTGTACATGTCTTACAATTAATTCTAAGCCTAATTCTTTTACTAAACGGTCTCTAAATTCTATGGTTTCAGGAAAATTATGACCTGTGTCTATATGCATTAACGGAAACGGAATTTTAGCAGGATAAAACGCTTTTTGTGCTAAGCGTACCAGTGTAATCGAATCTTTTCCGCCTGAAAATAACAACACAGGTTTTTCAAATTGTGCTGCAACTTCTCGGAAAATATATATGGCTTCGTTTTCTAACGGATTTACTTTTGATGTATCTTTCATCTGTATTTTATTTTTTTAGAGTTTAAATCTTAGTGAACTCACACTAAAATTAGGCGTGCAAACCGCATTCTCTATTGGCTAATTGTTTGGTTGGGTCGAAATAATTAAACTCGTTTGGTAAATTATTTTCTTGGAGATAAACATCTAATTCTTTGTCTGTCCAATTGTAAAACGGACTCACTTTTACCACTCCATTTTTATCTTTAGACACAATATTTATACTATCTCTAAAAGCGGTTTGACCTTTGCGTAAATTAGTAAACCATAAGTCTGGCTTATGCTCAGACATAGCACGTTTAAAAGGCTCAAGCTTTACTTGCTCTGTAAATATTGCATGTTTAGGATCGTCTAATTGCGGAATACCTAAAACCACATCGCGATGTGCTGCTGTTTGTTTTGGCACATATAATTTTACGTTAAGATTAAGTGTATTTATTACTTCCTCTGCATGTTTATAAGTATTTGGAGTATTATAACCTGTATCGCACCATACCACTTTAATGTCTTTTTTAACATCACTTGTTACTTTTAAAATTGCAGCTTCGTATGGTCTAAAATTGGTTGTAACTACTGCAGATTTTGCAAAACTAATGGCCCATTCTACAATTTGTTTAGGTGTCTTGTTACTTAATTTAGTGTTTATTGTATCTAAATCTAAAGCCATTATTTTCCCCATTTTATTTTATTCCAAGCACGTTCATGAAAAAAGTAAAGTCCCATTTTAGATACTAATTCTATTCCACCAATAGATATAGCCATAGCGACCATTCCAGTAATTAGGTAAGAAATTAAAACCGTATCTAATGTCCCTATTACTCTCCAACTAATTGTTTTTAGGAGACTTCTTTTAATTTTTTCTTCGGAAGAACGCTCTTCTTTTTCTTCTCTAAGGTTTAAGCTAAATATCTTTTCCATGTGATCATTTTACATTATCTCTAATTACCCTATAGATTTAGTAGGGTAATAGTGCAAACCTATAAATTTATAGAGAATAAAACACTAATAATAATTGAAAAATTAGACGTAAAAATTGTGAATCTGTTAATTAGATAAATCCGCTAAGGATGTATTTCTAAAAATTTCGAGCGTATTATCTCTTACTTTTAGCATAAGTTTATGTACTGAGCAAGCATCCTCATCGGGACAATCGTCACACTTTTCATAAAAGTTTAAACTCACACAAGGTACCATGGCAATTGGTCCTTCAAGGACACGCATTACGGTGGTCATCGGGATGTCTTTTGGATCTTTTAATAAATAATAACCACCACCTTTTCCTTTTTTAGATCCTAAAAAACCATTTTTACGTAAGGTTAGTAAAATACTTTCTAAGAATTTAAGTGAAATATTTTCGCTTTCTGAAATAGTCGCTATTTGTACAGGTACTTTTCTATCCTGTTTAGCCAAATAAGTAAGCGCTTTAATTCCGTATTTTGTTTTCTTTGATAGCATCTAACAAATATAGATGTTTTCTTTAACTAAAAAACAGCTTCTGCTATCGCCTTAATATTATCGCTTTTTCCCATAGAATAATAATGTAATACTGGAATTCCAGCTTTTTGTAACGCTTTAGACTGTTCAATACACCACTCTATTCCAACTTGTCGCACCTGCTTATTGTCTTTGCATTTAATAATATCCATAATTAGTGCTTCTGGTAAATCTACATGAAAACGATGCGGAATGATATTAAGTTGTTTCTTCGTCGCAATTGGCTTTAATCCAGGAATAATAGGTACTGTTATGCCTTCTGCTCTGCATTTTGCTACAAAATCGAAATATTTTTGATTATCAAAAAACATCTGCGTTACAATATACTCTGCGCCATTTTTAATTTTCTTTTTCAAAAAATGAATATCGCTGTCCAAACTTGGTGCTTCCATATGCTTTTCAGGATATGCAGCAACACCAATACAAAAATTAGTTTCTGAGCAATTTTGCAATTCCTCATCCAAATACAATCCGTTATTTAAATCTGAAATTTGAGACACCAACTCACTTGCGTAGTGATGCCCTTCCTTTTCTGGCGTAAAATAGGTTTCTGTTTTTACAGCATCTCCTCGCAAAGCCATTACATTTTCGATACCCAAAAAATCTAAATCAATTAAAAAATTCTCGGTATCCTCTTTGGTAAAACCGCCACATAAAATATGTGGTATCGCATCCACATTGTACCTGTTCTGTATGGCTGCACAAATACCAACCGTTCCAGGCCGTTTTTTTACCACTTGTTTTTTTAGCAAACCATTGCCAACCTCTTTATAAGTGTATTCTTCACGATGATACGTGACATCTATAAATGGTGGATTAAATGCCATTAACGGATCGATATTATCGAAAATAGATTGAATATGTTGCCCTTTTAAAGGTGGTAAAATTTCGAACGAAAATTGCGTTTTTCCGTTAGCGTTATTTATGTGTTCTGTTACTTTCATAGTATTTCCCACGAAAGTGGGAATCTCATTAATTTATATTCATTTTTTTGGGCGTTACTTTTTGCGATCCTACAAGGTTTTTAAAACCTCGCAGGATCGCAAAAAGTCGGGCTATCTGCTATATCTTTTTATTGGTTCTCGATACAATGCTTCCTGCGGTCGCATCACTCGAACTGACATAAAAAGGATGCCGCTTTTATCCCTAACGTACTAATCAACCAAATTAGGACTCAACCATTTTGAGGCTTCATCAAAACTAATGTTTCTGCGCTTCGCATAATCTTTTAACTGGTCTTCTGTAATTTTACCAAGTCCAAAATACTTGGCTTCTTTATTACCAAAATAATAACCACTTACACTTGCTGCTGGCCACATGGCTAAACTTTCGGTTAACTCAACTCCTATTTCTTCTTCAACGTTTAGAAGTTTCCAAATGGTTTGCTTTTCCAAATGATCTGGACACGCAGGATAGCCTGGTGCTGGACGAATTCCCTTATAATTTTCTTTTATTAAATCTTGATAATTTAAATTTTCATTTGATGCGTACGCCCAATGTTTTGTTCTTACTTCTTTATGTAAATATTCTGCAAAGGCTTCTGCTAACCTATCTGCTAATGCTTTAATCATTATTGAATTGTAATCATCGTTTTCTGCTTCAAATTGCTTGGCTAATTCCGCTGTTCCAAAACCAGTAGATACGCAAAAAGCACCTATGTAATCTTGAATGCCAGTTTCTTTTGGCGCTATAAAATCTGCTAAAGCATGGTTTGGTACACTTTCTCGTTTTTTTAGTTGCTGGCGAAGTGTTAGGAATTTGTAAGTTTTATTTTTTGATGCCTCTACAGGCTCAGCATGGCAATCTATGGCAGTCACTTCTATATCGTCATCATTAATCGTGTTTGCAGGAAACAATCCAAAAACAGCTTTCGCTTTTAAAAGTTTTTCATTAAAAATGCTTTGTAATAATTCCTGAGCATCTGCAAATAATTCAGTGGCTTGTTTACCAACAATATCATCTTTTAAAATATCTGGATATTTACCATGCAAATCCCAACTTCTAAAAAAAGGAGACCAGTCTATAAAATCTTCTAATTTAGTGATATCAAACTCCTGAATGGTTTGGACTCCTAAAGTTTTTGGCTTTACAATTTCGGCTGCTTCCCAATCTATTTTATATTTTTTATTACGGGCTTCTTCAATAGAAATGTATTCTTTTTGTCGTGTTCGGCTTAAAAACTGTTCACGAAACTTATTGTATTCGGCACGAATTTGTTCTTTATAAACCTGACTATTTTCATGTAATAAATCGCCAACAACGGTTACTGCTCTCGAAGCATCGTTTATGTGCACTACAGTGTTTTGGTTGTGTGGTGCAATTTTAACTGCTGTATGTGCTTTAGATGTAGTTGCACCTCCAATAATTAATGGGATAGTTACATTTTGTTTTTCCATTTCTTTAGAAACATACACCATTTCGTCTAACGAAGGTGTTATCAACCCGCTTAAACCAATAATATCTACCTGCTCTTTTATAGCGGTTTCAATTATTTTTTCTGGTGGCACCATGACTCCTAAATCTATAATTTCATAATTATTACAACCCAAAACAACGCTAACAATATTTTTACCAATATCGTGCACATCGCCTTTTACGGTTGCCATTAATATTTTTCCTGCAAATTCTTGTTTTCCGTCTTTTTCGGCTTCAATAAAAGGTTGTAAATAGGCAACCGCTTTTTTCATTACTCGTGCCGATTTAACCACTTGTGGCAGAAACATTTTCCCGCTGCCAAACAAATCACCAACCACGCTCATTCCAATCATTAAATGGCCTTCTATAACCTCAATTGGTCTTGTGGTAATTTGTCTTGCTTCCTCAACATCTTCAATAATAAAAGCATCAATTCCTTTTACTAAAGCATGCGTGATTCGGTTTTGAAGTGGTTCGTTTCGCCATTCTTGAATTGCAACATCTGCTGTTTTATATTGGTCTTTTACGGTTTCAGCATAGTCTAATAAACGCTCTGTAGCATCATCTCGCCTGTCGAATAAAACGTCTTCCACACGTTCCAGTAAATCGGGATTAATTTCATCGTAAACTTCCAGCATTGTTGGATTAACAATTCCTAAATTCATTCCGTTTTTAATGGCATGATATAAAAATGAAGAATGCATGGCTTCGCGAACCGTATTATTTCCACGAAAGCTAAAAGAAACATTGCTCACACCACCAGAAACGTTTGCGTGCGGCAAGTTTTCACGAATCCATTTTGTGGCATTAAAGAAATCTAATGCGTTTTTTCTGTGTTCTTCCATGCCTGTTGCCACAGGAAAAATATTAGGATCGAAGATGATGTCTTGTGCTGGAAAACCTACCTCATTAACTAAAATATCGTAGGATCGTTTGCAAATTTCAATACGTCTTGTGTAGGTATCAGCTTGTCCGTCTTCATCAAAAGCCATTACAATTACTGCAGCGCCATAACGTTTTACTAATTTTGCCTGATGCTTAAAAGTCGCCTCACCTTCCTTTAAACTTATAGAGTTTACAACCGATTTGCCTTGTACAACCTTTAATCCGGCTTCTATAATTTCCCATTTAGAGCTGTCAATCATTATTGGAATTCGGGAAATATCTGGCTCTGATGCAATAAGGTTTAGGAAAGTTGTCATGGCATAAACACCATCAAGCATGCCTTCGTCCATATTAACGTCTAAAATTTGCGCACCACCATCGACCTGATCTCTGGCAACTTCCAGAGCTTCGTTGTATTTTTCTTCTTTTATTAGGCGAAGAAATTTTCTTGACCCAGTTACATTGGTACGTTCTCCTACATTTATAAAATTACTTTCTGGCGTTACAACGAGTGGTTCTAATCCCGAAAGCGTTAAATATTTCTTACAGTCAGATTCTGCCATTATACGAATTCTTGAATTAATCTTGGTTTGTATTTCTGAGCGACATCTGCAATGGCTTTAATATGCTCAGGATTTGTACCGCAACAACCTCCAATGATATTAATTAAGTCGTCTTTTAAATACGACTCGATATAACTTTGCATTTGTTGTGGTGTCTCATCATACTCTCCAAAAGCATTTGGTAGTCCAGCATTTGGATGTGCTGATGTGTAAAACTGTGTTTGGTTTGACAAGCGTTTTAAATAGGGTTGCAATTGTTTGGCACCAAGTGCACAATTAAACCCGACACTTAATAACGGAATGTGAGATACTGAGGTTAAAAAAGCTTCTACCGTTTGCCCAGACAATGTTCTGCCTGAAGCATCGGTGATAGTGCCAGATACCATAATTGGAATATTGATTTGGCGTTCTTCTTTTACTTCTTCAATAGCGAAAAGTGCAGCTTTTGCATTTAGAGTGTCGAAAATAGTTTCTACTAAAAGTACATCTACTCCTCCATCGATTAAAGCTTCAGTTTGTTGTTTATATGCAATACGTAATTCGTCGAATGTAACTGCTCTGTATTCTGGCTTGTTAACATCTGGACTTAAACTTGCTGTTCTGTTTGTGGGACCAATACTTCCTGCTACAAAACGTGGTTTATCTGGATTTTCTTTAGTAAAGGTATCAGCCACTTGCTTTGCTATTTTAGCAGACTCATAATTTAATTCATAAACTAAATCCTCCATATTGTAATCTGCCATTGCAATGGTAGTACCAGAGAATGTATTAGTTTCTACAATGTCTGCGCCAGCTTCAAAATATTTTCTATGGATTTCGGCAATGGCTTCTGGTTGTGTTAAAGACAACAAATCGTTATTGCCTTGCAATGGCGATGGATAGTCTTTAAAACGTTCGCCTCTGTAATCAGCTTCCGTAAATTTATAGCGTTGCAACATGGTTCCCATGGCACCATCGAGCACTAAAATTCGCTGTTGTATTGCTTGATAAATAGTATTCATTTTCATTATTAAAGATAAGATGCTACGTTTTGCCAAGGACCACCATTAATAACATCAATCCCATTTTCTTGTAATATATCTTTAGCTTTTTCGCTTCTGGCTCCACTTCTACAACATGTTATTATTGGTTTTTGTAGCGTTTTTATTTGTTCTATTTCTTCTTCTAAATCATCTAAAACAATATGCAAAGCATCCTTTACATGGCCTTCTAAATATTCAGCTTCTGTTCTAACATCTAAAATAACAGCACCTTTATCTATATATTTTTGTACGTCTTTAAATTCTACTATGTTACTCATATTCAATATTTTTAAGCGTTTAAAGCTTGATTTAAATCCTTTATAATATCTTGTTCATGTTCTAAACCAACCGAAATACGTACCAAACCACCTGTTATTCCTGCTTGCAATCTATCTTCTTCGGTTAATTTGGCATGTGTAGTCGATGCTGGATGGGTTACAATACTTCTGGTGTCTCCCAGATTTGCAGAAAGGGAAAGCAATTTTATATGGTTTAAAAAATGGCGTCCTGCATTTATGCCACCTTTAATTTCGAAGGCAACAACGTTTCCGCCGGCTTTCATTTGTTTTTTGGCTAATTCGTGTTGAGGATGCGATTTTAAAAAGGGATATTTTACCACATTTATTTTATCGTGACTTTCTAAAAATTCGGCTATTTTTAAAGCATTTTCGCAATGCCTGTCTACACGTACTGGCAATGTTTCTAAGCTTTTAGACAGTACCCAAGCATTAAATGGCGATAAGGCGGGACCTGTGTTTCGTGAGAATAGATAAATTTTGTATAATAAATCTGCTTGTCCAACAGTTACACCGCCAAGTACGCGGCCCTGACCATCTATTAATTTTGTGGCTGAATGAATTACTAAATGCGCCCCAAATTTAATAGGTTGCTGTAAATAAGGAGTTGCAAAACAATTATCAATAATTAAAAGCAGATTGTGTTTTTTTGCTATTTTTCCTAATAACTCTAAATCTAAAATATCTACTGCAGGATTTGTTGGGCTTTCAGCATATATTACCTTTGTATTAGGTTTTATAAGGCTTTCTATGGTTTCAATCTCATTAAAATTGAAAAAACTTGTGGTTATGTTCCATTTTGGAAAAATATTATTGAACATGGTTTGTGTGGAACCAAAGATGCTTTTAGACGATATTATATGATCTCCAGCTTTTAGCAATGCAGCAAATGTTGAAAACACAGCAGACATTCCTGATGCAAAAGCATAACCACTTGCTGCACCTTCCATTTTACAGATTTTATCTATAAACTCTGTGGTATTTGGGTTAGAATAGCGACTGTAAATATTACGATCTTTCTCATCTGCAAAAGAAGCACGCATGTCTTCAGCATCCTCAAAAATATAACTTGAAGTTAAGTATAATGGTGTAGAATGTTCTAAAAATTGAGAACGCTCTGTTTGGGTTCTTATGGCTTCGGTTTCAAAATGGTTCTTCATGTTTAAATCGCTTTTTTTAGGACATCATTGTTGGCATTATCTATTTTAAAAACAGGTGCTAATAATCTTGATAATTGCTCGAATTCTATTAAAAAAGCATCATGACCATGAATAGATTTTATTTCGCCAATGGTTACGTTTTCTTTATTCTGTTTTAACCTTATGTAGGTGTTCCAGTTTTCTTCTGCTTTGAAAAACAAATCTGAATTTATTGTTATGATATGAATATTAGATTTAATATTAGTAGCAATTTGGTCGAAATCGTCTTGATTGCCAGTGATATCTATTGTTTTAAGCACTTGATTCATCATTTTATAGGCTGAAAGCTGGAAGCGTTTATTCAATACTTTTCCATGATAATTCAACCAACTTTCTACATTATATAAATTCTCTTCTTTTTTAGTTCTTTTAAATTTATGAGCCAACGATTCTGGAGTACGGTATAATGTCATGGCATGCATTCTGGCATCCTCTAATGGTTTGCTTGAATTATTTAAAATAGCTTCTTGAATATGGCAATTAGCTATTAACCAATCTGTAGCTTTCCAATCGGTTGCAATAGGAATAATATGTTGAGCCAATTTTGGTTTTAAGGCTGCCATTTCCCAAGCAATTCCTCCTCCAACCGAGCCTCCAATAATAGCGAAAAGCACTTCAATTTTTAAATCCTCTAATCCTAAAGCAAATAATTTAGCAACATCCTTAGTGGTGTAATTTTTATAGTCCTCAATAAGGTGTTCTTTTTTATTGTCATAGCCATTCCCTGGGATATTGAATGCTAAAATGGTATACTGGAGCGTATCGATACACTTACTATCTCCAATTAAATCGGACCACCAACCCTCTGCACCAACTACATTAGAATTACCTGTTAATGCGTGATTTACCAGCACAATTGGAGCTGTATGCAGCGGTTTCCCAAAAACCTGGTAAGACAGTTTGATATTAACTGTCTTACCGTTTTTGAGATTATAATTAGAAATGCTTATATATTGTAAACCACTCATTTATTTAAGATTATGTTCTTTTCTACAAAAGGTTTAGGCGTTTATTGTTTGTTTAACAACTGCAAAGGCTTCCTTTAAATCGGCTTTTAAATCTTCTATATTTTCTATTCCAACAGACAGTCTAATCAAGTCTTTTGTCACACCTGTTGTTTCTTGTGCTTCATCACTTAATTGTTGATGTGTTGTGCTTGCCGGATGAATGATTAAGGATTTTGTATCGCCAATATTAGCTAATAATGAAAATAGTTTAGTGGTATCTGCTATCGTTTTAGCAGATTCGTAACCACCTTCTACACCAAAAGTTACAATACCACTTTGCCCTTGTGGTAAATATTTTTTAGCTAACACATTATATTTACTAGATTCTAAACCAGGGTAATTAACCCAAGTAACTTCAGGTTGTTGTTGTAACCATTTAGCCAATTCTAAAGCATTTTGAGAGTGTTTTAAAATTCGTAATTCTAAAGTTTCTAAACCTTGAATAATTTGAAATGCGTTAAACGGACTTAAAGCGCCTCCATAATCGCGTAATCCTTCAATTCTTATCTTTGCAATAAAAGCTGCTGGTCCAATAGCTTCGCTATAAACTAAACCATGATAACCTGCTGATGGCTCTGTAAATTCGGGGAATTTACCATTGGTCCAATCAAAGGTTCCTGCATCAACTATGATACCGCCAAGCGATGTTCCGTTACCATTAATATATTTTGTGAGTGAATGAATAACGATGTTTGCTCCATATTCTATAGGATTTAATAAGTATGGTGTTGCCACTGTATTATCCACAATTAATGGTACTTTATGTGCTTTTGCTTCTTTTGCAATAGCCTCAATATCCAACACATCCAATTTTGGATTACCTAAAGATTCTACAAAAATAGCACGCGTATTTTCCTGTGCTGCTTTACTAAAATTTTCTGCATTTGAAGGATCAACAAACGTTGTTGTAATACCGTGTCTTGGTAAGGTTACGCTTAATAAATTGTACGTTCCACCATACAAACTGCTGGACGCTACAATGTGATCGCCAGCCTTTAACAACGTTAACAGCGTGGTGCTTATGGCTGCTGTTCCAGACGCAGTTGCTACCGCTGCAATACCTCCCTCTAAAGCAGCAATACGCTGCTCTAAAATGTCGTTAGTAGGATTGTTTAATCTAGTGTAAATAAATCCTGGAACAGATAAGTTAAATCGTCCGGCTGCATCGTCTGAATCATCAAAGACATAAGCTGTAGATTGATAAATTGGCACTGCTCTGGTTCCTCCTGTTTTAGCCGTGTCATGTCCTGCGTGCAACGCTTGGGTTGCAAATTTTTGTGTACTCATTTTTCTAATTTTTTGAGTTAATAAATTAAACCAAAAGCCAAATAAGCTTGGTTAGAAGCATACCTAATAGAAAAATGTTATAAGAAAAATACATAATTACAGATGAGTAATTACGTGTTAGTTATCTATCCGAATTTGCGAAAAATGACTCGCGCTTTCAAGTAGAATTTAGCACCTTCTTAGTAAATCTAAGGGTTGCTAAGGTTTCAAAGGGTCTAATCCCTCCACCTTTCTTGATAACATTTCAATAAAGTTTTGAACTTTGTGAATACAAATATTGTGAAAAATAATTTACAGAACCAAATTATTTAGAAAAAATTTCATATAATTTCTTTTACCCACGTAAAAAAGCGAATAAAAAACTAAGTGCTCAACAACACTAATTCATCGCATGAAAAAATCTTTTCTTAAAAAAATCAAAAATGATTTTCTATCAATATAATTTTTATACTTTTGCTGAAATTATTTCGAGGACGGATTTGACTGATTGCAACCTCTATAAAAAATGCTAAAGGCAGTGTAAACTTCCTTCGACGCTCTCGTCAAATCCCTAATATTTTAAAATTAAAACTATGGCGTATTTATTTACATCAGAAAGTGTTTCTGAAGGACATCCAGATAAAGTAGCAGATCAAATTAGTGATGCATTAATCGATAACTTTTTAGCGTTCGACAGCGAATCTAAAGTAGCTTGCGAAACACTTGTTACTACAGGACAAGTTGTATTGGCTGGCGAAGTAAAATCTAACACGTATTTAGATGTACAAAAAATTGCAAGAGATACTATAAATAAAATTGGTTACACAAAAAGCGAGTACATGTTCGATGGTAATTCCTGTGGTGTTTTTAGCGCGATACACGAACAAAGTGACGACATTAATCGCGGTGTAGATCGAGCAACTAAAGAAGAACAAGGTGCTGGTGATCAAGGGATGATGTTTGGTTATGCTACAAACGAAACCGAAAACTATATGCCTTTGGCTTTAGATTTATCTCATAAAATTTTAATAGAATTAGCAACATTGCGTCGTGAAAGTAAAGACATTACTTATTTACGACCAGATTCTAAAAGCCAGGTAACGATAGAATACAGCGATGACAACATACCTCAACGAATTGATGCCATTGTAGTTTCTACTCAGCATGATGATTTTGATGCTAACGATGCTGTTATGTTAGAAAAAATTAGAAAAGATATTGTTGACATTTTAATACCTCGCGTCGTTAGCAAATTACCAGATGCTGTAAAAGACTTGTTTAATGATAATATTAAATACCATATAAATCCAACTGGAAAATTTGTTATTGGTGGACCACATGGAGATACTGGTTTAACAGGACGTAAAATTATTGTGGATACCTATGGTGGAAAAGGAGCTCATGGTGGTGGTGCGTTTTCTGGAAAAGATCCAAGCAAAGTTGACAGGAGTGCTGCTTATGCTACCAGACATATTGCAAAAAACTTAGTGGCCGCTGGTGTTTGCGAAGAAATTTTAGTACAAGTTTCTTATGCTATTGGCGTAGTAGAACCTATGGGTATTTTTGTAGATACTTATGGCACATGCCCTTTTAATTTAACAGATGGAGAAATTGCTGAAAAAGTTTCTAAAATTTTTGATATGCGTCCAGCTGCGATTGAGTCTCGTTTAAAATTACGTAATCCAATGTACAGCGAAACTGCTGCCTATGGACACATGGGAAGGCAAAACGAAACGGTTTCTAAAACATTTTCTCAACCAAATGGCGATGACATAACTTTAGATGTCGAGTTGTTTACTTGGGAAAAACTTGACTATGTAGACCAAGTAAAAGAAGCATTCGAAATAAATTAAAAATTATACAAATTGCTTGCGAAAATTATAAAGTATATTATATTTGCAAACGATTTTTGGGGAGATACTCAAGCGGCCAACGAGGGCAGACTGTAAATCTGCTGACTACGTCTTCGCAGGTTCGAATCCTGCTCTCCCCACATAAATAAAAAAAGCGAGCATAATGCTCGCTTTTTTTTTATGATCTTAACGTTATTTCTATAAACTGTAAATCACTCTAAATGTTAAGAATCGTGGTTGTATAAAATATTCTGTTGCGCTTACAGAAAAGGTTCCTGCATTGGTACTATTTTGAGATTTTGTATCTAATAGATTAGTTGCTTTAAGTTCGTATTCAAACTTACTATCTTCATTCTTTCTGTACGCCAAAGAGGCATTCCAAAATTCATAAGTATTTAAAGACCTGTTGTCGTTTCTAAAATCATTATATGTGTAATCCGTTTTAAAGGTAAACGTTTTCCAAATTAAGGCATCAAAACTAACAGAAGGTGAATGTGTAAAGAATTTTGATCTTGTTGCACCCTGATCGTTATCATTTATTGTATAACCATAACGAAAATCGAAATTTGGAGCCTCTCTAAAATTAGAATTAAAACCTAAGTTATACGTTTGCGAGTAGCTTTCGTTAGTAGATATTCTATTGTTTATTAATTGGTTAAATTTTGAATAGTTAAAGTTACCACGTATAGATGCTCTTAATTTACCAAATGAACGTTGAAACCTCCCAAAAGCTGTTACGCTCTCGTCTGCAAAATCTGAATTTATAGATGAACTTACGTTAACCACACTTCCTGGTTGAAAGGTTGACGCATTTCTTATTCCGTCTATATTTTTTGTGTAAGATACTCTTCCAAAAACATTAGTGTAATTGAACATATTAAAACTAAAATAATTTAAACTTACATTATGTGCCTTTGCACTTTCCAGATCAGGATTTCCAGAATACAATGAGTTATAATTATTTAGTACTAAACCTCTTGCAAAATTACTAACGTCTGTAAACGTGGTTTGCATACGATAGTTAAATTGAATATTCTCACTCTTTTTAAGTTGAATTACCATATTAAAATCTGGCAATAGTCTAAAAAAGTTATCTGTGACTTCTGTACCATACTGAAGGTTTTTAGAACTATAAGCATGTGCCGAAATTCCAGGCGTAATAGTAAAAATACCCGTTTTAAATCTATAGTGAGCTCCTAAGTAAACATCGCTAAAGTTATACGCTGTATCGTTAGTATCTAAACCATCGTTAATAATTGGCGTTGGGTTAAACAGTGAACCATTATCGAACAACTGAAAAATATTAGAATTAAAAGTTTGTCTACTCAGTATCGTCCCAAGTGTAAAATTGATATTACTCTTAGGTGTTAATACATTCCAATAATCTAATTTAGCATCTAATTGATTACTTTTTACACGTTTGTCTTGCCCTATATTATAATTGGATTGTGCATCGTCAAGGCCAATAGCATCAGCCGTCATGCCATAGTTGGTTTTATCTTCTAAAATGGCATTGTAAAATGGATCTTCATCTGCTATTTTATGTAGCCCTTCGAAAGCAAAAATATTATTTTCATCTAAAGTGTAATAATAATTTAAACTTTGGTTTAGAGTAAATGGTTTAGAACTTTCCACTTGATTAATATTCCCTATAACGGATGATAAAAAATTCTGGTTTTGTTCGTCGTTGGTAAGTTTTGCTAAAATATCGTAATCTAATTGATTACTGGTATTAGGTTTATATTTTGCACTAAATTTTAATAATGCAGCATCACTACTTTGTTTAGTATTACTCGCAGTAGTTTCGTCTGGGATATTTAATTCTTCATCTGTGTATTGAATGCTTTTATTTTCTTGCAGTTCAATTCTGCTACTTGTAAAAATTGCAAAACCACCAAGATCTAAAGCTTTGTTTGGTGACACATTAAAGTTAGCTGCACCAAATTTAGTATTAATGTCTTTAGCGCGATCGTTTTGAAGGTTAGAAAAGTTTAAGCCACCACTGCCAATATTAATATTGGTGCCACTTTGTTGGCTCGGTGCATTAAAACCACCACTAAAATTGAAGAAATCCCGACGGGAAAATGCCAATTCACCAATGTTATTTAAGTCTCCAATAAAATTGATGCTCTTCTTTGGGCTGTAATAGAATAATTTTGGTTGTGCAATATAAAGTGCTTCGTCTTCCGATGCGCCTCCACCTGCAGTAACAGTACCAAACCAAAAATTCTTTTTACCTTCTTTTAATTTAATATTAATGGCCACATTATCCTGATTATTTTGCACACCACTTAACTGCCCAACGTTCGAGAAATTTTTTAATACTTGAACTTTATCTACAGCATCTGCAGGAATATTTTTTGTGGCTAATTTTGAATCGCCATCAAAGAAATCTTTCCCTTCTACCATAAGTTTATTAACTACTTTACCTTCAACCTCAATTTGTCCATCGGTATTAATCTCGACTCCGGGAAGTTTTTTTAGCACATCTTCAAGCTTACGCTCTGTACCACTTTTAAATGAATCTGCATTGTAGACAATGGTATCTCCCTTAATAGTTACTGGCATTTCGTAAACCAGTTCAACCTCATCAAGACTATTATCCATAACAAGACTAAAATCTCTGTTTATGGTCTCTTCTTTAGTTGTTACTTCCTGCTCTGTGGTTGTAAAACCAATATAGCTAACTTGAATAGTATAAGTGGTATTCTTTCCTAAATTTAGTTTGTAACGTCCTGCATCGTTAGTTACAGCGTAAGATTCTAAGACTTTAGATTCTTTATTAATTGCCACCACATTAGCAAACTCTAAAGGTTCTCCATCACTGTCTTTTACTGTACCTTCAAATTTAACTTGGGCAAAAGTTGTGCTAACTACTACTAAAAGTAATAGTGTAAAAATATGTTTCATAATTAAGGTTGGTTATTTGTTTTTATGAATTTTGGTGCAGTTTATCTTCCGCGTCCACCACGATTTCTACCACCATACATTTCTCTCATTTCTTTCATTTTAGTTGTAACAATTTCGGTGTATTCTTCTCTTGTTACCTCTTTTCCTTTGGTAGGCTTTTTAATTTCTTGCTTATCTGCTGGATTCATTATAATTTTAGAACATAAAATAGTTGTTCTTCCAGAGTTAATTTCTAAAATTAGTCCTGGTAAACCCCAATAATCTGCCGGACCATTATTAACTGGAATTTGCATAGTATACCAAGCAACAACCTCCTCTTCTTCTGGAATTTCTATCTCGTCCATAATATTGGTTGTTTTCTCTTCGGTCGATGCTACAGCAGAAGTATCTTCAATTTTTTCGCCTTCTTTTTCCTCTTCTTTTCCAAAGGCACTTACTGTTCTATCCCCTTTTTCTTCTGCTTCGTCTTTCTTTTTATCTTTATCTCTATCTCTTCTTCGCATCTTGGTCCAATCGGTTTTATCTACGGCTTTAGTTGCTACAGCTTTCATGCACATATATTTACCTATTTGCTTGGTTTCACCCGTCATTTTCCACTCCAATTTTTCTAAGCTATCTTTTATTAGAAACTGCTTCCCCATAAATTCTTTATCTTCAAGAAGCACACCGTCTTTTAGATTTTTATACTGTGAGCCTCCACCCATTCCCATGCTTCGCATCATGCCTCCACCAGATCCTGGCGCTTCCAGCTTTTCATCTTCTTTGTACATAGATTCAGACTTATTGAAGGTAAGAATGAATGTTTTTTCTAGCATATTCTTCATCCGTTCCATAATCATTTTTTTACGCTCTGGACTCATTTCTCGTCCTCCCCAACCGTCCATATCAACAGTTGTTTTAGACATGTAAGTGGCTTCACCTTGAAAATCGTCTTGCGCAAAAGTTAACGATGCTATGCTTAAAGTAATACAGGTTAATAGTGCTTTTAGTTTCATAATATTTTTATCTTATTTTTTCGTGAAAATACAGTTAATAGTTGTAAGACGACCAAACGCCATAAATGTTTAATATATTTATGTTAAATATTTCACAAAAAAAACCACAGCTTATCCTCCTATTGTGATTATTTGGCTATTTCCGTCTTTATCTCGAGATCTAAAATTTTCAAATGTTTCTTCTGTTTTCTTTTTTAAAATTTCCTCGAACTTTTCTTGATTTACTACTTTCCCTCTCTTAGGCTCATTAATCTCTATTTTATCCTTTGGGTTTAGTACAATTTTAGAACACATTAAAGATAATTCTCCATCATTAACCTCTAATATTAAACCTGGAAGTCCATAAAATTCTGATGGCCCATTGCTAGCCGGGATTTCCAATGTGTACCAGGCTACGGTTTCTCTTTCTTTCTCTATGGTTTGTATATTTCCATCCTCTCCAATAGTTTGCGTTTTGTAGGAATCTTTAAAAACAGCTTTTCTGCAAGTATAATCGCCAATATTTTTGATGTCGCTTAAAAGCTCCCATTTTCTAGTCTTTAAGCTATCTTTAATTAAGAATTGTTTACCAAAAATTTCCGTGGCATTGGTGTAGCGATTTTCTTTTAAATTTTTATATACCACATCATTACCGTCAGACACAGTTATACTTATTCCAGAATTACTTGGAGCAGGTGGTGCCAAGCTTTCGTTTTGTTTATAAATGGATTCTTCTTTAGTAAAGGTTAAGGTATATTCTTTCTGAAATTGTTTAGCTAACTGTGCTTTGAGCTTTTTGTGCATTTCAGAATTCTCATCTACACCATCCATTTTTAAGTCCATTTTTCTATGCGATTTATATGTAGCAATACCTTGAAAGTCTTGAGCAAAAAGTAGTACTGTAAAGAATAATGTAATAATAAGTGTTAATCGTCTCATCTTGTTTTTGTTTTTAATTTGAATTAATTGTTACACAAATATGAAAATGAATTTAAAGTTTTATAGTTAACGAGTGTTAACGTCTGTTAAGCAATTGGTTTACTATCTATTAATCTGCTACTTTTGAAACATGAATACTTCAAAACTACGTTCAATTTTATATTTCATAGTATTTGTTATAGTGAGTACTATTGCTATTCAAGTGTATTGGAATTATAAAAATTACCAAACTAACAAACAGCAACTTATTAATGATGTACAAGTAAGTTTAGATAACGCAGTTGACACTTACTATGAAGGTTTAGCTCAGAAAAATACTAAAGGTTTTCTTTTAAATTCTACAAAACATAATCATAATATTAATGCAAAAAAAGGGCTTACAACCATTATAACTGATACAGATTTTAAAAATTTAGATTCTATAAATAGTGACATAATAAATAAAATTTCAATTTTTAAAGGTGAACGTGCAGATTCTCTATTTACTTCGATGCATGATAATCTTTCTAGAGCAACACAATGGGAAATAGAAAACGACAGTTTAAGAGAGTCTTCGATAGCAACATTAACCTCAAAAGTTTTTATTTCAATAACTAACGACTCTTTAAGATTAAAAGCTATAGACTCTTTAGTGGATATAGAATTAAACAGAAAATTTTTAAATTTAGATTATGGCATTACTTTTAAGGAGGTTGGCAAAGATCTCCAGGTTTACAAAGCCCCTGATGAGTTAAAAAACGGACTAACAACGGCTTCTAAATCTACTTTTTTACCTCAAGAAAGCGTGTTAAGCATTTATTTTAAAAATGAAATCAAAGTGATTTTAAAACGTATCTTTGGTGGTATCTTAATTTCTTCTTTATTAGTATTAGCTGTTATTACATGTTTATTTTATTTGCTAAAAATAATTAATAAACAAAAGCAATTAGCCGAAGTTAAAAACGATTTAATAAATAACATTACACATGAATTTAAAACACCAATTGCCACTATTGGTGTTGCTTTAGAGAGTATTAAAGACTTTAATGTTTTAGACGATAAAGTAAAAACAAAAAAATACCTAAACCTTTCTACCACACAACTCACCAAGTTAAATATAATGGTAGAAAAACTTTTAGAAACGGCAACATTAGACAGTGAAAATTTAAAATTAAACAAACAACCAATAGATTTGGCGCTAATGGTTTCTAACATTGTTGAAAAAAGCAAAATTCATACAGGTGATAAATCGCTAAAATTTAATGATTCTACGAAAGCAATAATCGCTAATATCGATATTTTTCACTTCGAAAATGCCATAAACAACATTATTGATAATGCTATTAAATATGGAGGCCATGCCATTTCGGTTTCAATTAAAAAAAAGAACAAGCATATAGAACTGCTAATTTCAGATAATGGAAAAAAATTAAATAAGCAACAAGCCTTGCAGATTTTCGATAAATTTTACCGTGTTCCCAAAGGCAACACACATGATGTAAAAGGATATGGTATTGGTTTATATTACACAAAAAAAATTATTGAAAAACACAATGGCAGCATTAGTGTGTCTATAAACAATGGTACTGCTTTTAAAATAATGATTCCTCATGAGTGATAAAACAACCATTCTTTTAGCAGAAGACGAGCCTGCATTGGGACAAATAATTAAGGAGAGTTTAGAAACCAGAAACTTTAATGTGCTTTTATGCGAAAATGGAGATATTGCCCTTAAAACCTATAACGATTTTGCTCCAAAATTATTAATTTTAGATGTAATGATGCCCAAAAAAGATGGTTTCACTTTAGCAAAAGAGATTAGAGAAACTAATGGCGAAATTCCTATTATATTTCTTACAGCAAAATCGCAAACTCAAGATGTGGTAGAAGGTTTTCATATTGGCGGGAATGATTATCTAAAAAAACCGTTTAGTATTGAAGAGCTTATTGTACGTATTCAAAATTTATTGCAAAGAAGCGCAACACAAAAAGCTTCAGAAACAATTAGCATCTCTAACTATACTTTTAACTTCCCAAAACAACTACTTCAATTTAAAAATGAAACACCTAAGCCATTAACACATAGAGAAGCGCATTTATTATTTCATTTAGCTAAAAATAGAAATCAATTGTTAGACCGATCAATAATTCTAAACAAACTCTGGGGAAACGACGATTTTTTTAACGGTAGAAGCATGGATGTTTTTATAACCAAATTGCGTAAAAAATTAAAGCAAGATGAGACAATTAAGATTATAAATGTTCGCGGTTATGGTTATAAATTAATATGTTAACTAATATATTATTCATTGTTTTAACGTATTATTTAAATACACTTTTTTTCAACCTCTAAAGTGGTTCAATTTTTGTACTTTTCAAGCTACAATGAAATATCTACGTTACATTTTTGTACTACTTACTTTTTCTGCTTTTGCACAGGAAAAAATTAAAACGGAATTACTGAGCAAAGCTCCCGTTAAAGCAGACTCTATTATAGGTGTGGATAATTTTGGAACCATCTTTTACACCTTACACAATGCGCTTATTAAAAATAAAGAAGGTGACATTTTAAAATACAGTAATCTACAACTGGGTGAGATTTCCTCGTCTAATACATTCAATCCGTTAAAAATAAACATATTCTACAAAGCGTTTAATACCGTTACCATCTTAGATAATCGATTAGCAGAAATCTATAAAATAGACTTTAACGAAACAAAGCCTTATAAAAATGTTACTCATGTTTCTACAGGTAGCGATAGTACAATCTGGATTTTTAATCAAGATGAGATGCAGTTGGAGTTATACGATTATAAAAACCATACCATTCGTGCCAAAACCTTACCAGTAGCAAGTACTGTTTTAGATTTGGTTAGCAACTACAACTCCTGCTGGCTACTTACCAAAAACTTTATATACAAATACAATTATTTTGGCTCTTTGGTGACTAAAATTCCAAATACAGGGTTTATCAACCTAAAAGAGAGTAATGAAAATATTATTTTTAAAAAAGAAAACTCACTCTTTTACCTTGCAAAAAACACCGAAATAATTAGGCCTCTTGACATTACAAATTTGTTAATAAGTCAGTTTTTTGTAACCAACGAAATCCTTTATATTTACACCGATAAAGTGCTTTATCAATACCAACTAAAATTAAAATAATATGCACGTTGCCATTGCCGGAAACATTGGAGCTGGAAAAACTACGCTCACCAAATTATTAGCCAAACATTATAAATGGGAGGCGCAATTAGAAGACGTAGTAGACAATCCTTACCTTGATGATTTCTACAATCAAATGGAGCGTTGGAGTTTTAATTTGCAGGTGTATTTTTTAAATAGTCGCTTTCGTCAAGTTTCCCAAATTCGTAATAGTGGAAAAGACATCATTCAAGACAGAACCATATACGAAGATGCCCACATATTTGCGCCCAACTTACATGCTATGGGCTTAATGACTAATCGTGACTTTGAAAACTACTCGTCACTTTTTGAGTTAATGGAGAGCTTTGTACAAGGCCCAGACTTATTAATTTATTTACGCAGTTCTATCTCTAATCTGGTAGCTCAAATTCACAAACGTGGTCGTGATTATGAAAACTCGATTAGTATAGATTATCTAAGCAGATTAAACGAACGTTACGAGGCTTGGATAACTGGTTACAACAAGGGTAAATTATTAATTATAGATGTCGATAATCTCGATTTTGTTGATAACCCTGAGGATTTAGGGCTTATTCTTAATAAAATAGATGCCGAAATTAACGGTCTATTTTAACCTTAACATTTTTTTCTTATATAATTTAAATTGGAAAGTCTTATTTTGTAAAAAATAATTTATGGCTTCACTTTACAATTCTAAATATTACCATCGTGATTTATCTTGGCTTCGTTTTAATCATCGCGTATTACAAGAAGCTCAAGACAACAGAAACCCTTTATACGAGCGTATAAAGTTTCTTGCTATTTTCTCATCGAATTTAGACGAATTTTTTAAAGTTCGCGTGTCTGACATTAGACAGATAAAAGATTTAGAGAAACCATTACGTAAAAAACTAATTACTAAACCTAATAAGGTTTTAAAAGAAATTAGAAAGCAGGTACATCTACAACAACAAGCATTTGGAGAAGTATTTGTAGGCGAAATTATTCCGGCTTTGCAACAAGAAAATATATATTTAATCAATTCGGAAGAATTTTCGGAAGCACAAAAAGACATTGCAAAAACCTATTTTGAAAAACACATTAAAAGTAAATTAAAATCTGAAACACATAATGTAGCCGATAAAAATTCAGTTTTTGTAGAAAATGAAGCCCTCTACCTTACTACGTTATTAGATAATAATACTTTCGAAATAGTCCATATTCCTGACGATGAAAAACGCTTTTTTGTTTTTCCTGCTGCAAACGGAAAACATTATATCACTTTTATTGATGATATTTTAAAATATAATTTAACGCTACAACATAACAATTCAGACTTAAAATATTACGAATTAAAACTCTCTCGCGATGCCGAATTATATATAGAAGATGAATTTTCGGGCGATTTAATGCAGAAAATCAAAGAGTCTTTACCAAAACGAAAAACGGGTCAAGCCACAAGAATTTTAATAGATTCCAATATGCCAAAAGCGCTACAAAGCGTTATTAAAGATGCATTGGATGTTACAAATGCAGACATTATTTTAGGTGGAGCCTATCATAATTTTAAAGATTTTTTTGGTTTTCCTAATCCAACAGATAAAAAGCTAACCAACAAAACATTAGTACCAAAACCTCATCCATTATTAAGCGAATACGACTCTATATTTAAGGCTATAGAAGCTAAAGACCAATTAGTCCATTACCCTTATCAATCTTTTGAACCTGTTATTAAATTACTTGAGGAAGCTGCCAGCGACCCAAAAGTAACGACCATTAAAATGACTTTATATCGCGTAGCAAAAAAATCGAGACTAAACGATGCCATCGCTAATGCTGCAAAAAACGGTAAAAAAGTAACCGTTTTTATTGAAGCTAAGGCGCGTTTTGATGAAGAAAACAACCTTAAATGGGGAAAGATATTCAAGGAAAATGGAGCGAATGTTATTTACAGCTATCCAGGTATAAAAGTACACTCAAAAATACTGTATATTGAAAGGGAAACGGAAGAATCAAGCATTCGCTATGGTTACATAGGCACTGGAAATTTTAACGAAAATACTGCCAAACTATATACCGATTTTGGTTTAATGACCACTAATAAAAAAATTACTAAAGAACTTAATCGTGTGTTTTTGGTACTTGAAGGCGTGTTAATTGTGCCTAAGGCAAAAAAATTACTAATATCTCCATTTACTTCAAGACATAAATTCTCGGCCATGGTGGAACGAGAAATCGCTTTATCACATGCAGGAAAAGAAGGCTCTATAATTTTAAAAATGAATAGCCTCGAGGACAAACAAATGATTAAACTACTTTACAAAGCAAGTAATGCAGGAGTCAAAATTCGTTTGCTTATTAGAGGAATGTGCAGCTTAATTCCGGGCATTAAAAATCAAAGTGAAAATATTACCGTTACAAGTATTATAGACCGGTTTTTAGAACACGGTCGCGTGTATTTATTTGGAAACGATGGTGACGAAAAACTCTATATTGGTTCGGCAGATTGGATGACGCGTAATTTAACTCACAGAATAGAAGTTATTGCTCCTGTGCTTGATCCTGATAACTTTAAAATTGTTAAAGATATTTTAGAGTTACAGTTAGCAGATAATGTAAAAGCCAGAATTATCGATGCTGAGCAAAAAAATGAATATATTACTAACAATAAAAAACCGCTACAGTCTCAATTAGCAACTTACGAGTTTTTTAAATAATTACCTATGGAAAACAAAAAATTATTATCTATAGGCTTTATAGTTGCCGGACTTTCTAACATCATTGCAGTACCAATATTTTCGAAATTATTTACTAACGAAGTGGTTAATACTACGCAACCAAATGTGATGTCAAATTTTGGTTTGGTAATGATTATGGTTTGGGGCTTAGCATACATTGCAGTTAATAAAAATTTCGAGCAGATAAAGTGGCTGGTGGCTGTTTTTGCTGTCGAGAAAATAATTTACGCATACGTCTGGTTCCAATGGTTATTAAAACACGAATTAAGTACTGTTTACCAACAAGATAACTTTGCCGGTGTATTTTACACTATTTACGGTGTTAACGATTTCTTGTTCTTTTGTTTCTTCACCTATGTTTTCTATAAAATAGTTAAGCTATAAATCCGTTTTTTCGAGCATGTTCAATAGCTTGTTTGCTACTTTCAACCAATAACGTTGGTGTAGTTTTATAGTTTTCAAGCAATCCTTTTACGCGTAGCATTCTCTTTTTGTGTTTAACACTACGTAAATAAATGGCTTTAATACGATCTGGAAATGCCTCGGCAATTTCGATATAAATATCCGGATCGTGTTCACCACTATCACCAATTAAAATAAATGGTAAATGCGGATATGTTTTTAATAAATTTAAAATTTCCTTTTGCTTTTGAGGTTTTTCGTCTGGTGTTTTCTTTTTTAAAAAATTACCCAAACTGCGTAATAGAATTGGTCCTTTAGGGAAGTTGTTTTGTTTTAAAAATAATTCTAAGTAACGATATAAATTCCAAGGACTATGACTTACATAAAATATAGGGTTTGCGTTTTCAGCAGATGCACCACGATGTAACATATGGTAAAACTCTGCAGCACCTTCCAGAGGAAGCCGGCTTTTAGCATTTTTAAAAATTGAATTATATATCACACGCCATTTTAGAGTAGACACAACTCCTGTATGTAAAATGGTATCGTCTATATCACTTGCTACACCAAATTGCGCCGTATCTGAGGGGATAAGTAATTCGCCTGGAAATCTGTTTTCATTAGTGATTTTTCTTTCTACGTTTACATCGTCGTAAGATAACTCAAAAGGCAACCAACCTTCTTCGTTGCTTAATAATCTTAAATCCTGTAAATTTTCTTCAATCTTAAAATAGCCATCATTATCTGTTGTAGCTTTTAAAAATGTGTTATTTGGTAATTTAATTTTTACGCCAACATTTGCAATTTCGTCTGTGTCAAGACGTTTCCATGCGTTTATTGCTAAGTGTAAGATTTTTTGAGATTCTAAATCTATAGATTCATCTTCAAGCGCTCTTCCTCTGGCATAAAAATGTGTGTTGGTTCCGTAGCTTTGAAAAGCAATAATTTGTAAAGGATCTTTTTTAAACACTATAAATTAAATTAGATGCTGAATATACTAAAATTAAGAAAATAAGCAGCTTCTTAACGCTTACTATTTATAACGTTTTCAATAAGTAACTGTATATTATTTTTAATCTCGATAAGATTGTCCATCTGTGAATTATATTCCTGTTTTATTACTTTGGCTTCTTTTAATAACTCTTGTTGTTTCCTATAGTCTGATGTGATTTTAGCGATAGATAAATTGTGCTCAAGTTGTCCTTTTTCATGATCTAAAAAGTATATTTTATTTATTGCCTGATTAATTTCGTTTTTGAAACATATAATTTTATTAGACTTTTCTGGAATTATATTTTTTAATTCGTCTAATATTTTTATGAAATTGCTATTAGAAATAGAGTGTGCACACCCAAGTCTAATATTTCTATCCTTAATAGCACAAAGTTTTACGCGGCTAAAAATAATGGCATCATCGTTCTGCTTATATATTGGGTTACTATTTATATCTAAAGCCACTTTTTCATGATGTAAACCACATTTAACGACTTGAAACTTCTGAAGTTTTTGTAGTAATTCTTCTAATTGTTTGTAATTAAGCATCGGTTTAAAGATACTTTAATTCTCACATTTATTTGTACGTACAAACACCTGATTATTTCAGGCTATATGTACCAAGAT
This sequence comes from Lacinutrix chionoecetis, assembly GCF_053604665.1. Lineage (NCBI taxonomy): Bacteria > Pseudomonadati > Bacteroidota > Flavobacteriia > Flavobacteriales > Flavobacteriaceae > Lacinutrix > Lacinutrix chionoecetis. The sequence continues at coordinate 56,551 of NZ_JBSHNQ010000067.1, read as the reverse complement.
TCCGGCCATAACCACATGACTATTAAGCCTGTTGCAATGGTTATCCCAAAAGCAATAACTACCCATTTAACAATCTGTTTTGCGCCTAAAACAATTGCCATAACACCTTTAAACAGCATATTAGATAAACCTGCAAGTAATATTAATTTCCAACCAAATGATGCCTCTAAATTTCCTTCTTTAATTAATTGAGAGAGCGATAAGGTAATGGCATCAACATCTGTTAATCCACTAATTATGGACACAATATAAAGTGCATTATTTCCAAATTGTTCTTTAGTAAATGCCACAGCTAAAAGAATAAAGCCATAAAGTAAACCGAAGATTAATGCACTTTTAAACTGTGCAGGGTTTTCTGGCTCAGGCATTTTCTCATCTTCTGAAGCATCTTTATTAATGATATAAAATAAAGCAACACATACTAAAGCCATCACCAAAATAACTGCTCCAATGGGCAACGCAATAACTCCTAAATGCTCTGGAATAACTACACCTACTTCAAACAAAATCCTTAAAAAAGATACTGCTGAAGCTGTTGTGATTACAAACACAGCTAATTTACTAATAGAAGCGGTATCTGCAGTTTTACGTGCATAACTTACTGTTGTTGCCGTACTACTTATTAGTCCGCCAAGAATGCCGTTAGAGATAACACCTACTTTTTTACCTACAAACTTGTAAATAAAATAACCCACTACGCTAATGCCTACAATTAAGGTAATCATTAGCCAAATGTTTCTTGGATTTAACACATCATATGGACCAAAAGTAACATTAGGAAGTATTGGCAAAACAATTAAGCTTATTCCTACCAAGGTCATGATTGCATTAATATCCTTGGGTTTAAGCTTGTCTATAAACCCATGAAGATGCTCTTTAATATAAAGTAATACAGCCATTGATGCTCCAACTAAAACGCCAATTAACTGACTACCCAAAACAAGGTATGCGCCAATAGCAAACATAAGCAAAGCAGCTACTTCGGTTGTTTGTCCAACATCTGCTTCGTCAAATTTCTTAAGTTTGATAATGTTGGCAACAATTAGCATTGCTGCAATGGCAATACCTATTGTAGGTAATATAAATGGGTTGTTATATGCTTGGGTTAAAAAACCTGCCATAACTCCCAAAATAGAAATTAGCGTAAATGTTCTAACACCAGCCATTTGGTTATCGGTTGTTTCCCGTTGCATACCAACAAGCAGTCCTAACCCAAAAGCAATCCCTAAAGTTGTTAAATTATCGTAGTTCATTTATTTACCATGATTTATTAAAATATGAATTTAAATTATTTTATACTTAATTATTACTTCTATAAGAAAATTATTTAACACAAAACATGGTATAATTAATAGAACAAGATAATAATTATCATAAAAAAAGCCATAACAGAAGTTATGGCTTAATCTTATTGTAAGAAATAATATAGTCTTTTTTATTTTATTAGTTCACTTTTTCAGCTTTAGCATATTCGTTTGCTTGCTTTGTAACTTCATCTAAAGTGCCTTCAAAGGTTTTTTCTGTAATTTCAGTTTTACCATCTCTTACAGTTTTAGTTGTTACTGTTGCCTGAGCTGTTTCACTACCTGTTGTACCATTTTCTATAGTTTCTACAGCTATTTCTTTGGTCACTTCGATATTATTAGAAGTATTCAATGCAAACCCTTCTTCTGCATGACCACCTAAAATTGGTGCTATTACTAAACCAATAAGACAAGTTAACTTAATTAGAATGTTCATTGATGGACCAGACGTATCTTTAAATGGGTCTCCAACTGTATCTCCAGTTACTGCTGCTTTATGGGCATCAGACCCTTTGTATGTCATTTCTCCGTTGATTTCTACTCCAGCTTCAAAAGATTTTTTAGCATTATCCCAGGCACCTCCTGCATTATTTTGGAAGATTGCCCAAAGTACGCCAGATACTGTAACACCAGCCATATAACCACCTAACATTTCGGCAATTGCCAAATGATTCATTCCAAAAATCATAGGAACAAAGGCAATTACTAATGGAAAACCAATAGTTAACAAACCTGGTAACATCATTTCTTTTAAAGACGCTTCTGTTGAAATGGCTACACATTTATCGTATTCTGGTTTTCCTGTACCTTCCATAATACCTGGAATGTCTCTAAACTGGCGACGTACCTCTTGTACCATTTCCATAGCTGCTTTTCCTACAGCATTCATTGCTAATGCCGAAAATACAACTGGCACCATACCACCAACAAATAACATGGCTAATACCGGTGCTTTAAAAATATTAATACCATCGATTCCTGTAAATGTCACATAAGCAGCAAAAAGTGCTAATGAAGTTAATGCTGCAGAGGCGATTGCAAACCCTTTTCCTGTTGCAGCCGTTGTATTACCAACAGAATCTAAAATATCTGTACGTTCTCTTACGATTGGTTCTTGTTCACTCATTTCTGCAATGCCGCCTGCGTTATCAGATATTGGTCCGAAAGCATCAATTGCTAATTGCATAGCTGTAGTAGCCATCATTGCAGATGCAGCTAATGCAACACCGTAAAATCCAGCGAAAGCATAAGATGCCCAGATGGCTCCAGCAAATAGTAATACCGATGGGAATGTAGAAATCATTCCAGTTGCTAAACCTGCAATAATATTTGTTCCTGCTCCTGTAGAAGACTGTTGAACAATTTTTAAAATTGGTTTTTTACCTAAACCAGTATAATATTCAGTAACCGAAGAAATAACTGCACCAACCACTAAACCAACTAATGTAGCATAGAACACTCGCATTGATGAAATTTCTATTAATCCTTCACCAAAAAATTCCATTTGCATGGTTTCTGGCAACATATATTTACATAAGCCAAAGCAAGCTAAAGCTACTAAGATTATTGATGTCCAGTTACCTTTATTAAGTGCTCCCATAACTTGAGCTTCTTTAGCATCATTACTACTTATTTTAACCAATAAAGTTCCTATTATTGAAATAATGATTCCTACACCAGCAATAGACATTGGTAATAAAATTGGGCCAATGCCTCCAAAAGCATCACCAATATTTCCACCCATATCTTTAATAACATAGTTACCAAGTACCATTGCTGCTAATACCGTAGCCACATAAGATCCAAATAAATCAGCTCCCATTCCTGCCACATCTCCAACATTATCACCTACATTATCTGCAATAGTTGCTGGATTTCTTGGATCGTCTTCAGGGATTCCTGCTTCTACTTTACCAACTAAGTCGGCTCCAACATCTGCTGCCTTTGTATAAATACCGCCACCAACGCGTGCAAATAAAGCAATGGATTCTGCTCCAAGAGAAAAACCAGCTAAGGTTTCAAGAACAATTGTCATATCCATAGTATTAGTCCAAACGCCACCCATGAAAAAGTGAAAAAAGAATATAAAGAAAGCTGTTAAACCTAAAACTGCCAGACCAGCAACTCCAAGTCCCATTACTGTACCACCACCAAAAGAAATATTTAATGCTTTTGGTAAACTTGTACGTGCAGCTTGTGTTGTTCTTACGTTAGTTTTGGTTGCTATTTTCATACCAATATTTCCCGCAAATGCAGAAAATATAGCTCCAAATATAAAAGCGATTACGATAAGCCAATGCGTTGTTGGCACCACAAAAGAAACGATAGCCAATAAGACACTTACTATAACAACAAAAACGGTTAATAATTTATACTCAGCACTTAAAAAAGCTAAAGCTCCTTCGTAGATGTGATCTGAAATTTCTTTCATCTTCCCATCTCCTGCGTCTTGTTTCATAACCCATTTTTGCTTAATGAACATGTAGATTAAGCCTAATACTGCCAATACAATTGGCAAGTAAATCATAATTGATTCCATATATTATTTGTTTGATTAGTTTTTAACGTTCGCTAAAGTAACAAAATCGCCGAGAAGAAAAAAATGTTTTAATCTTCACAAAAATTTACATCATTGGTAATAAAAAAGCCTGTTCTTTATGAACAGGCCTACTTTTATTATTTAAAAACTATGAATTAGTTTTTTACTTTATTCTTAAATTTATCAAACTCTCCTTGTTTTACTTCTCTTGGCCAAGAATTGTTACTCGTATCAACATCTGCCGTTTCTAAGTTAGGATCTACAGTAATACTTACAATTTCCTTGTCTGATGCTATAGATTTACTCACTTCCTTATCATTAAGTCTCCAAATTTGCGCAGGATAGGTTTCGGTTTTACTTGTACCATCAGCATAGGTGTATTCTACTATAATTGGCATGACTAAACCTCCTGGTTTATTGAAAGTTACACTGTAAAAGTATTTAGGTTCTTTCATTTTTGCACGTTCTTCTGCCGAAAAGTTATCCATTAAATATTCCTTTAATGGTTCAGATTTTTCTGAAATATTTTCACTCTTCATTCCTTCGGTATATTCATCACTGTCTTCTTCTATAAAATACACTAATTCCTTTTCATCCATACCAAAACGTTTAGCAAGATCTCCTCCCACTTTATTTGGCTGAGTCGTTACATAGAATTTTTTAACGTCTTTAACGCCTATATCAACATAATCTGTAGTGTAAAACCAACCTCTCCAGAACCAATCTAAATCAAAAGCTGAAGCATCTTCCATGGTACGGAAAAAATCTTCTGGTGTTGGGTGTTTAAACATCCATCTTCGCGAATATTCTCTAAAAGCATAATCGAACAATTCTTCTCCCATTACAGTTTCACGAAGAATATTTAAAGCTGTAGCTGGCTTACCGTACGCATTATTACCAAACTGGTATGTATTTAATCCCTTTGTCATTATTGGAGCTATAAAATCCTGATCTCCTCCCATGTAACGGGTTATATTTTTAGCTGGACCACGACGTGATGGATATGAAGATTGTCCTTCGGACAGCGCTGCTGGATACCACTTTCCAAAATCTTGTTCTGCAACATATTGTGCGAAGGTATTTAAGCCTTCGTCCATCCATGTCCACTGGCGCTCATCGCTATTTACAATCATCGGGAAAAAGTTGTGTCCTACTTCATGAATAATAACCGACATCATTCCAAATTTAGTACGATCGCTATAATTTCCATCTTTATCTGGACGTCCATAATTCCAGCAAATCATTGGGTACTCCATACCTTGTTGTTTAGCATGAACTGAAATTGCTTTGTGATAAGGGTAATCGAAAGTCATACGAGAATAAGACTTTAACGTACTTGCTACTGCTTTAGTAGACCATTGCTCCCATAATGGATTCCCTTCTTTTGGGTATAAAGAAACAGCCATAACGTCTTTATTTCCAATTTTTACAGCCATCATATCATAAACGTAACGTCGTGAGGTAGCAAAACCAAAATCACGCACATTTTCTGCATACAATTTCCATGTCTTTGTTTTAGTAGATTTAGACTTAATTGCTTCTTCAGATTCTGCTTGTGTTACAATAACTACTGGTTCGTCATAAGATTTTTTTGCTTTCTCATAACGCTTCATCATTTCTTTTGAGAATACTTCTTTTCTATTCATTAACTTCCCTGTACCATCTAAAATATGATCTGCTGGAACAGTTATATTTACCTCAAAATTTCCGAATGGCAATGCAAATTCGTCGCGTCCCCAAAACTGTGAGTTTTGCCAACCTTCAACATCATTATAAACGGCCATTCTTGGGTAGAATTGGGCGATAACATAATTTCTGTTATCGTCTTCTTTAAAATATTCGTAACCTGAGCGACCTCTACCATTTACATGATCGTTAATATTATACCACCACTTTATTGAGAATGAAAATTTTTCTCCATTAGCCAATGGCTTTGGTAATTCTACACGCATCATTGTACGGTTAATCATGTGTTGTAATGGTTTACCGTTGGTGTCTTTTACCTCTTCAATATTAAAACCTCCATCGAAACCTTCGCTCATATAATCGTTAGCGTAAGAAGATATCTGTGCTGCCGGATTTACACCGCTTCCTTCAATTAAAGGCGTTTTAGAATCTCTGGCACGCATATTCTGGTCTAATTGCACCCATAAATATTTTAATACATCTGGCGAATTATTAGTGTAAGTGATGGTCTCGAAACCGGATAACTTAGCATTGACATCGTCTAATACTAAATCCATTTTATAATCTGCCTGCTGCTGGTAATAAGCAACACCTGGCGCACCAGAGGCTGCACGATACATATTGGGTGTAGAAAACTCATCGTAAAGTTGTTTGAATTTGTTTTCGTTTTTGTGTCCCTGTTGCGGCTCTTTTTTTTCTTGATCCTGCTGTGCGAAAACACCAACGGTTACAAAAAGTGCCGATAGCACGTAATACTTTAAGTTCTTCATTTTAGTTTGTAGTTTTTCAGAATAAAGGCGGAATTTAACACTTTTTAAGAATTATATATTCCTTTTGTTAGAAGTTTAACATTCCTTTATCGTTTTCTGGAATTAAGATAAACGATTTATGCTTTCCATTTATAAACGTACGGACGATATTTTTTTGATCGCTAAACAAATCAAATAGTGTACTATTTTCTACACTAAATGATTTAATATCTTTAACATTCTCAATTTCCAAATAACATTGTACAACATCCTCATCGTACTCTTTGCCAATAAAATTTAGTTTAGATGTTTTATCGTTTATAGAAATTTTAAACCTTGATAGTAAATACTTTTCAATTAAATTATCTATTGCTGTTTCGTCTTGTTTTGATGCTAAAACAATATTATTGTTATAGCGCTCTTTAAGCAGCCTTTCGAAATCATCTGTAAAAATACGAGTGATAATTTGTACCGATTGCTTTTCTTCAACATATTCAATTTTTGTAATGCTCACATAATATTTATGAACACTCACAAAGGCTAAAGATGCTATAATGGATATAATTAAAAGTGATTTAAAAATTTTCATAAACAGTTGTTTCGATTACAAACTTACTGAAAGCAGACAAAAAGTATTCCAAAAAAAGAGTTATTCTTTTTCTGCAAGATTTTCTTTGTATAAAATGTACTTTTCTTGCATAAATTTTAAGGCTTCCAAATCACTAGTCTGGCATCGTTTAGTAAAGTTCTTGTCTTCTGCACAGAAATAAAAAAAGTCTGCACGAAGCGCTTGGTCTAATGGGTTTTCTTTAAAAAAAGCTTCAGAGAGTCTATTTTTTAACGCGTTCATTAATTTGGTATTCGCTTCTAACGCTACTCTTTTTTTAAGTTTCTTCGTTCTGCCAGAAATTGCATTTAATAATTTATTGACATTAACAGCTCCTGCAATACCATAGAAGGCGAACATTTTGCCATGGTCTGCATCATATAATAGCCTTTCACTTTTGGTTTTGGGTTTGCCTGTGTAACCTGGAATACCAACATCGTAAAAATCTATAGGTCGCTCGACATCTGTGTTTAAAATATCTTTTGTTAAATCACCAGTTAATGTAAACCCAACAACTGCTTCTGGCAATTCGTTAACGAGAACTTCGAGCTTAATTTTAAGCGTTTTATTCGTAATATTTTCTGCCGAAACAATATGCGTATAAGCTTTATATTGTACAGATGTAAATACAATGGTATCGTTCGTTTTAGCATTAATTGTAAACTCACCCCTATCGTTTGTAGTGGCAAAAAGATCTTGTGTGCGATTAATAACGTGAATATTTTCCACGCTTTCTTCACCTTCTACACTGCCTTTTAACGATGTGTTCTGCGAAAACCCAAAACAAGATATTAGAAAAAATAATAAGTATATTTTAGTCTTCCTTCTCATTATTCAAGGCTAAAAACGCTTTGCTTTTAGCATGTAAATGTTCTATTAATTTTAATTCGTTCTTTTTCTCTAACAATGTAGAATCGAAACCAGAATTTTCAAGATAAACTATAAATGCTTGAACTTGGTCTTCTGGAATACTAAAGTTTTTTGTAAAATATGCATTTGGTAAGGCACTATTAATTTGAGAAATAGGCATTTCTAATTTAGGATTTTTAACTTCTTTTTTATCCTTATTTCTGTTTTTAAAAATCCAATTGGTTACTAGTCCTAAAATTGCTACGCCATCTGCCATGTAACGAATACGATCGTTTTGAGAACCAACAGCGATGTTATCTACTTCAGATTTATAATCGTCTGGCATTTCAAAATTTTCGAAACTCTCAAAATTAAAAACAATAGGTTCAGACACTTTTGCATCTAATGCATCTGTAGCAAGGTCTCCTGTTAAATCGTAAGGTAGCAAAACAACTTCATCCAGTGTATTAACGTATTCTTTTAAATACACTTTTAATACTCTGGTATCTACTACAGCTTCGGTTATTTTAGTAGTAAAGGGTATAAGTTGTACTGAAGAAATACGAATCTCATCATGTAAAGCCACTTTAATTTTAAAATTTCCAATAGAGTCTGTAATTGTTCCTTTATTAGAAGTCGTGTTGTAAATTGTAATATTTTCTAAATCTTCTACATTTACAATTATTTTTCCGTTAACCTCAATACGAGAATCACTTTGTCCATACGCTGAAAACGAAGATATAATAAGCATTAAAGCGAGTAAAAGTTGTTTCATATAATTGGGTTTAGAACTGTAAATAACGGTTTTCATATCTTAAATAAAGTTTAAATAGGCTCTAAACTTTTGTTAAAACCATACTTTACATAAATTTACAACAAATAAAGTTATTATGAAACGTTTAATTATAGCCAGTACTTCTACCGTTTATGGCTCTAAACCATTAGAATATCTCTTAGATACTTTAAAGGTGCTCTTTAAAAATACCGATGATATTCTCTTTATTCCGTATGCAAGACCTGGCGGAATTTCTCATGAAGAATACACACAAAAAATAAGAAAACCATTTAAAGACATTGGTAAAACCATTAGAGGTATTCACGAATTTAAAAACCCAACCGAAGCTATAAAACAAGCCCAAGGCATTTATGTTGGCGGTGGGAACACGTTTGTTCTGGTTAATAATCTTTATAAAAACAAGTGCATGACCATTTTAAAAGAGGTTGTAAATAATGGCACGCCATACTTAGGAACGAGCGCTGGCAGTAATATTTGCGGACTCTCCATGTCCACAACCAACGATATGCCTATTGTCTATCCACCAAGTTTTAAAACCTTAGGTTTTGTTCCATTTAATATAAATCCGCATTATTTAAATCCTATCGAGGGCAGTAAACATATGGGCGAAACTCGCGAAACGCGCATTGGTGAATTTCATAAATTTAATACACAGCCAGTAATTGGTTTAAGAGAAGGAAGTTATATTGAAGTAAAAGGCAAAAGCATTCAATTAAAAGGAACTTTACAAGCGCGCATTTTTGAATATGAAAACGAACCTTACGAAATTGAAAGCAATACGTTTTTAAACGAATTAAAATAAAAAAACATAAACCATTAAGATAAAACTATTTGAGTGAGAGACGAGGTTTACTTTGGCTGCACTAAGCATAAAATGCTTACCTTAAATTTCTGTTTTCATTAAAAATTGAGCATAAAAAAACTCCAATATTTCTATTGAAGTTCTTTGAGCGAGAGACCAGGTTCGAACTGGCGACATTCAGCTTGGAAGGCTGACGCTCTACCAACTGAGCTACTCTCGCATTTCCGATGGCAAATATATACAAACTATTATATTTAATGCAAGAAAATTATAGCGATTTATAAAAATGATAGCCATAAATCTCGTAACCCAAATTGTAATAAAATTTATGTGAAGGATAATTTTGCACGTAAGTGTTTAATTCTGAAGTTGTACAGCCTTTAGCTTTTACATAGTTGTGTAACCAATTAAAAAAATCTTTACCCAAACCCTTACTTCTATAAGCATCATCTATGTAAACATGATCGAACTCCACCGATTTACCAGCATAATGTCTGGTTTGAAACCACATACCAGAAATGCCTATAAGTTTGTCACCCTCAAAAACACCTGCACACTCATAATTTTCTTTCACCATGGTGGCAAAACGTTCTTTTAAAATAGCATCAGAATTTGCATGATTTGTTAATTTTTGAATTAAGGGAATTATAGAATTAATATCTTTTTTACTAATTATTTTAAAGCTGAAGGGCATACTCTTTTCTTTCAGTAAATTTAAGTAATTTTGAAACACTTCAATAAAAAACATGAAAATTATAACCGAAACCAAAAGACTCTATTTACGAGAATTTAAAATTGAAGATGCCATTCATTTTTACGAAATGAATTTAGATAATGACGTTATAAAATATACAGGTGATGCAGCTTTTTCATCTTTAAAAAAAGCTGAAGATTTTTTGTTAAAATACAATCAATACCAATTGCATAATATGGGACGCTGGGCGGTTTGCGATAAAACTACAGATGAATTTTTAGGTTGGTGCGGACTCAAACTGCACCCAAACTCTAATATTAGTTTACAATTTGTTGAGGTTGGCTATCGTTTTTACAAAAACCACTGGAACAAAGGTTATGCTACCGAAAGCTGTAAAGCAGCAATAAGCTATGGTTTTAAAACCTTAAAATTAAACACCATTTTTGCACATGCGCATATCGATAATTTAGCTTCTCACCATGTTTTAAAAAAATGCGGCCTGCATTTTGTAAACAAAGATAATTACGATGGCATGCCAGTCTATTTATATAAAATCGAAAATACAAATACCTAAAATATGAACAAAAGTCTATTTTTAAGCTTCTTTATTTTATTACTTCTTGCTACTTCTAATATTACGAATGCTCAAATTAATATTTCTGCTGAAGAACTTATAGGAAAAGGAAATCCTAAACTTTTTGGCGACGGTTACAAACTTAGAGAAGAAGCCTATTTAGCATTTAAAAAAATGCAAGCTGAAGCTTTAAAAAGTAATATAAAAATTGGAGCCGTATCCAGTTATCGCAGTTATGCGCACCAAAAACGTATTTGGGATCGCAAGTATAAAAGCAACCAGTCTAACGGATTATCGCCAATGGAGAACATTAAAAAAATAATAGAATATTCTACCATTCCAGGAACTTCTCGTCACCATTGGGGAACAGATATAGACATTTATCAAACCAATGTCCCACAACCCAATGGCGTTTTGCAACCCAAAAATTATCATGGTAATGGTGCGTATTGTAAGCTAAAAGAATGGATGGATAAAAATGCAGAACGCTTTGGATTTTATTTAGTTTATACCGATTTACCAAATAGAAAGGGCTTTAAATACGAACCTTGGCATTACAGTTATAAACCATTATCGCAGCATTATTTAAAGACATATAAAAAACTTCATGTTGCAGATATTCTAAAAGCAGAAAACCTTTTAGGAAGCGAACATTTTTCTCAAGAATTTATAAGAATGTATACAGCACAAAATATTTTAGATATTAATCCTGAACTTTTGTAACTTTATTGCTCAACAAAAACCAGCACAACATGAAAAGAGGCGGACTTAAATTTAGGCTATTAATTGGTTTAGCCATAGCAGCTTTTTTTGGCTTTAAATATTGTAGCCAGCAAGAAGTTAATCCATATACGGGCAAAAAACAAGCCATTTCAATGACACCTCAGGAAGAAATTCAAATGGGTTTAGCAAGTCGGGATCAAATGGCAGCACAACATGGCGGTTTGTACCCAAATGAGCAATATCAGGCGTTAGTAGATAACGTGGGTAACAAACTTGTAAATAATAGCATTGCAAGAGACACACCTTATAAGTATGAGTTTCATTTATTAGCAGACCCAAATACTATAAACGCTTTCGCTTTGCCTGGAGGTCAGATATTTATTACGTATGCACTTTTTTCTCAACTTAAAAATGAAGATCAGTTAGCTGGTGTCTTAGGCCATGAAATTGGTCATATTTTAGGAAAACATTCAGCAGAGCGTATTGCAAATAGCGAACTATGGCAAGGCTTAAGTACAGCCGGGTCAGTTGGAGGAGATATGGGAGGCATAGTGGCACAAATAGGCAATGGAACCTTATTAAAAAATGGTCGTGGAGACGAATTAGAAAGCGATGATTTAGGTGTTCGTTTTATGATGCGTGCAGGATACGACCCAGAACAAATGATTGATGTCATGCAAATTTTAAAGGATGCTGCAGGGCCTAATCGTCAGCCAGAATTCTCAAGCACACATCCAGATCCAGATAATAGGATTGAAAAAATTAGAGAATCTATAGAAAAGTATAGAAGAAACTAAAACGTTTTCGCCTATTTATATTTAAGAGTCCTGCAAATGCAGGACTTTTAGTTTTATATTTGTTATATAAAAACACATTAAAATGAATAAGAAAGTCATCCTGATGATTCTTGATGGTTGGGGAAAAAGCCCAGACCCAAAAGTTTCTGCAATAGATAATGCCCGAACTCCGTTTATAGACAGTTTATATACCAAATATCCACATGCTCAATTGAGGACAGATGGTTTAAATGTTGGTTTGCCAGAAGGACAAATGGGCAACAGCGAAGTTGGACACATGAATTTAGGCGCTGGACGTATTGTTTATCAAGATTTAGCAAAAATAAATCTATCGGTTGATAATAATTCGCTTTCAAAAGAACCGGTTTTAGAAAATGCATTTCAGTATGCAAAAAAAAATGATAAATCAGTACATTTTTTAGGCTTAGTTAGCGATGGTGGCGTGCATTCACACATCAATCATTTAAAAGGATTAATAGAGGCAGCAGAAAATTTTGGCATTAAAAAATCTTACGTTCATGCCTTTACAGATGGCCGAGATGTCGACCCACATTCTGGAAAAGCATTTATTGCCGAAATAGAAAATTTTAATCTGAATAAACATACTAAAATCGCCTCTGTTACTGGCCGTTATTTTGCCATGGATCGCGACAACCGTTGGGAGCGCGTAAAATTGGCTTACGATGCTTTAGTACATGGAAAAGGAGAATTATCCCGAAATCTTCAAGAAAGCATTCAGGAAAATTATAATAATGATGTTACAGATGAGTTTATTAAACCCATAATTAAAACGGATGGTTATGGACTTCCAATAGCAACTATAAAAGATGATGACGTCATTATATTTTTCAACTTTAGAACAGATAGAGGAAGACAACTTACCAATGCATTAACGCAACAGGATTTTCCAGAATTCAATATGAAAAAATTGAATTTATATTATGTCACTATGACAAATTACGACGAGAATTTTAAAGATTTACACGTTGTTTTTAATAAAGATAATATTACTGAAACACTTGGTGAGGTGTTAGAAAAAAATAATAAAACGCAGATTAGAATTGCCGAAACTGAAAAATATCCACACGTTACGTTTTTCTTTTCTGGCGGCAGAGAAGAGCCATTTATAGGTGAATCTCGAATACTTAAAAACTCTCCAAAAGTAGCTACTTACGATTTGCAACCGGAAATGAGTGCTTTTGAATTAACAGAAGCTTTATTACCAGAATTGCAACAGGAAAACGTTGATTTTGTTTGTCTAAACTTTGCCAATGGCGATATGGTAGGACATACAGGCTCTATGGATGCTGCAATAAAGGCTTGCGAAGCGGTTGATGCTTGTGTTAACAAGGTAGTATCTACAGCTGTTGAGCATAATTATACAACACTTTTAATAGCAGACCATGGCAACTGTGAAACCATGATGAATCCTGATGGCTCACCAAATACTGCACACACTACGAATCCTGTACCAATAATTTTAATTGATAAAGATTTAAAAACTATAAAAAACGGCGTTTTAGGGGATATTGCACCAACAATTTTAAAATTAATGGGTGTAGAGAAACCTATGGTAATGACGCAAGACGCTTTGATTTAAATTTGTATTTTTGCAATCAATTACAATTTAAATGAATATTTCTAAAGGACTTATAATTGCCGTAGATTTCGACGGTACTATTGTTGAAGATGCTTATCCAGGCATTGGAGAGGAGCGCCTTTTTGCTTTCGACACTTTAAAACGCTTACAAGCAGATGGGCACAGATTAATACTTTGGACCTATAGAAATGGAAAAAGACTAGACGAAGCTGTTACGTATTGCAAAACCAATGGTATTGAATTTTATGCAGTAAACCGAAGTTTCCCTGAGGAAATCAACCTTGATAATGCAAGCCGAAAAATCCATGCAGATTTATTTATAGACGATAGAAACATTGGTGGTATTCTTGGTTGGGGAGAAATCTACCAAATGCTTACAAATGAAATGCCTCAAGTAAAACAAAAAAAGAAAAAAGGATTTTTCAGATTCTAAGATATTATGATTGTAGTAAAAACAAGAGAAGAAATAGAGTTAATGCGTGAAGCTGCATTGGTAGTGTCTAAAACTTTAGGCGAAGTTGCTAAAGCTGTTAAGCCAGGTGTTACAACGCTGGAATTAGATAAAATTGCAGAAACATGTATTCGCGATCATGGCGCTGTACCTGGTTTTTTAGGATTGTACGACTTTCCTAACACATTATGCATGAGTCCTAATTCGCAAGTAGTACACGGTATACCTAACAATACACCTTTGGTAGAAGGCGATATAATTTCTATAGATTGTGGTGCTATAAAACACGGCTTTTATGGCGATCATGCCTATACTTTTGCTGTTGGTGCAATAGCTCCTGAGACGGAAAAATTACTACAAGTTACTAAAGAATCACTGTATGTTGGTATTAAAGAATTAAAACTAGGAAACAGAGTTGGCGATGTTGGTTATGCTATCCAGAAATATTGTGAGGATCATGGTTATGGTGTTGTTAGAGAATTGGTTGGGCATGGTTTAGGCCGTGTAATGCATGAAGATCCAGAAATGCCAAACTATGGAAAACGTGGTCGTGGCAAAAAGTTTGTTGAAGGTATGGTAGTAGCTATAGAACCGATGATTAATATGGGCACACAGCGTATTAAACAACATAGAGATGGTTGGACTATTACAACTCAAGATGGCAAACCAAGTGCACATTTTGAACATGATGTTGCTATTTTAGATGGAAAGCCTGAAATTTTATCCACTTTTGCTTACATCTATGAGGCTTTAGGAATTGTTTCTAACGAGGAAGATGAGTTTAGACAAAAGGCACTTGTTCTTTAAAGACGCGAATTTCACTAATTAGCACTAATTTACTCACTTAAACTCTCTTATTTTAATTAGAAAACTTAAATTTATGTCGAACCTTATTTACAAAGAAGATGCTTACAAAATTACAGGCATTTGCATGGAGGTTCATAATCAACTGGGCAAAGGCTTTAATGACGTTTATGCTGATGCTTTAGAGATTGAGTTGATGGATAATAATATTTCCTATTCAAGAGAGCAGAAATATGGTATAATGTACAAAGGTAATCTACTCGCTCATAAATATAAAGCAAATTTTATTATCGATGAAAAAATAATTCTTGAGTTAAAAGCAATAAGCTGCTTAACAACTGCACACACAAAGCAAACATTAAATTATTTAGCTGTCTCTAAACTAAAACTTGGACTGCATATAAACTTTGGAGATGACAGTTTAACATATAAAAGAATCGTCTTGTAAGAATTCGTGTAAATTAGTGAAATTCGTGTTAAAAAAACTCTTCAAATTATTTCTAAATATTATTCCAAGGCCCATACTTATTAGGCTTAGCTATGTTGTTAGACCAATGTTAGCGGTATCATTATATGGTTCAAAATATATGGACCCAATAGATGGTAGAGGATTTAGAAGCTTTTTGCCTTACGGTTACGGCAAACAGAGAAATAATGTGCTCTCGCCTTCTACTTTAAGTTTAGAACGCCACAGATTATTGTGGTTATATTTAAAAAATGAAACCGATTTTTTTTCAGCTGATAAGAAAGTCCTTCATTTTGCACCCGAACAATGTTTTTTAAAACGGTTTAGAAAACTAAAAAACCTAGATTATACCACTACAGATTTACTCTCTCCAATAGCAGACGTTAAAGCAGATATTTGTAATCTTCCTTTTAAAGATAACAGCTACGACATTGTTTTATGTAATCATGTTTTAGAACATATCCCAGACGATACTAAAGCAATGCAGGAATTATATCGTGTTTTGAAACCTGGTGGATATGGTATATTGCAAATTCCGCAAGATTTAAATAGAGCAGAAACTTTTGAGGATAACACTATAACAAATAAAAAAGAACGTGCTAAAATATTTGGTCAATACGATCACGTGCGTATTTATGGTCGCGACTATTTTGATAAACTTAGGAGCGTAGGTTTTACTGTAAAAGAAGTTGATTATACTGCAACACTTTCAAACGAGGATATTAAAAGATATTGCCTGGCTAACGGCGAGATAATTCCTGTGGTTTATAAACCTATTTAACAGGAAAATTATTAAGTACTAAGGTTTCTAATGCTTGTTTTTCATTTTCAAAAATTAAATACGCTTGTAATTCCTGATGACGCGCAAGCAGTTGTTTTGCCTTTTCAATGCCCATGGCCTGAATTGCAGTAGCGTAACCATCTGCCATCATACATGTTTCTGCAATTACAGACACACTTAAAATATTGGTTTTCGCAGGATAACCAGTCTTGGTATCGATAATATGTGCATAACGCTTACCGTTTTCATCTAACTTAAATTTCCTGTAGGTTCCAGAGGTTGCCATTGCTTTGTCTTTAAGTTCAAAAACTTTGTCATAGCTTTGTGATCCATCAAAATTTGGATTTTCTATACCAACGGTCCAACCGTTTTGTTTTTCGACATTGATGCCTTTTGTTCGCAATTCGCCACCAATGTTTACCATATAATCGGTAATGTTATTATTTTCTAAATACATACTTACAACATCTACAGCATAGCCTTTGGCAATAGCATTAAAGTCTATATATGGTCTTGGGTGAGATTTTATTATAGTGTTGGTGTTGGTGTTTATTAAAAGACGCTCGAAACCCACAAATTGCATTAAGCTATCTACTTTTATACTATCTAATTTTGTTTTATTTTCTTCCGAACCAAAATTCCATGCATTAACTAATGTTCCAATAGTTGGGTCGAAAACGCCATTGGTTGCTTTGTATATTTCTTTTGAAGCAATAAATACGTTTACAAAATGATCATCGACTATATCCAACTGATGTTTATTTAATTTTGAAATATCACTATCCACTTGATAGTTTGACATCGATTTATTGATAATTGAAAAGATACTATCTATTTGTTTCTGGTAGCTTTCATTTTTAGATGAACTATATGTAATATCGTAAAAAGTACCAAACACAGAACCCGATAACTTGGTGTTTTTAGGCTCTTGTTTACAGGAAACAATAGTTATTATTAATAAAAATAATATGATGTTTTTCATAGTTTATAGTTTAACATCTTACCATTAAGACATACTTGATAAGCACTTTTAAGGGGTATTAATTTAAATTCGTTTCTAAAACCTGAATGCCATTATATTCAATAAGATATTCTTCATTTAAATAAATGGGTAAATTTTCGCCGTTTGGGTTTCCTAATCCAACACCTGCATACAATACTTTGGCGTCGTGTTCGCGCGCATGCTCTTTAAACGATTCCATCCAGACCACATCATAATTATTAGCATTATCTGGTAATATTACTGCTCTCACAATAACGAAAAAGTATTGCTTGTTTGCATCCATACATACAAATTGTGGATGTTTTTTTAATTTGCTGTTAATAGCTATAAATTCGAAACCACGTGTTTCTAAATCTTTACCAACATGGTTCATGGCAAGGTTGTGTAGTTCTTGTTTACTTAAAGCTTTCCTCATATTATATCTACGAAAGTGGTAATCTATTAGTTTAAAACAAAAGTACAAAAACTTTGCAGGAGCATTATCTGTTTTAAACTTGTTAACGATTAAATGCTACTTGAATCTTGCAAATTTAGAATCGTAAAACGTATAGTTAGAGACTGGTATTACACTATTCATTTTTAAATTATACCAAGGAGAGATAGAATTATCCTCAAGATTTTTTACCAAATGCACACTTTGCGCTGGAGTATTACCTTGAAAAAGCAAGAATAATTTCTCGCCTTCATTATTAATAACCTCATCGCAAATAATAGCAACATGACCTGGAGATCCTCCTTTTATAAGCATATCTCCTATCTGTAATTCTTTTTCATCTTTTATGGACTCTAACTCATTATACATGGATAGCGTTCCAGAATACATATAGAGTAAATTTAGGTACTTGTAAAAATTTTCTCTGCTGTTATTGGCAGAAGCTGTTTTATTAAAAGACACTTTATTGCCATTAATTTTAGGTCTGTAACCTTCGGCATATTGTTTCCATGAGCAATAGTGTCCAGATGTAAAATTAAAGCCTATTTCATCTTTTCTATTGTTATTCCAGAGATATTCGCTTCTAATTCTAATTAGAGCATCTGCGCATTGTTGCAGCCCATTTGCAGGTACTGGAATTTCTAATATACCTATATGTCCACCCTGCCAGAAATATTCAGAATCATCATAATTAATAATTTTACTACCAAAGGGTTGTAGCTTATAATTTCTAAGGCACTCTTGAAAACTACCTTTTGGATAATTTACACGTGTATAACCTACAGGTACTTTTACTCTCGAACTTATGGTTAAACTATCTTTATTAATTAAATGTTTTGTTGAAGTAACCGAATTTGCAACATAATTAACCGTTTCCTTGACAGGTTTAAATTGTACAGCAAGCGCTGTTATTACAATAAGAAACAAGAGGAAGAAGGTGATTTTTTTCATAGTAAATGACAAAAAACGGATTGAAGTTCAACTAATTAAACACCAATTTTGAAGAATTATTATTTTAACCGAAATTAAAAATTTTGTATATTGAATAAAAAATTCTTGTTATGAAACTCCCACAACGTTTAGAATTAGCTTTAAGTAAGTTATACAGCGCTTTCCACAATAACGAATTACACCCAGAACGTTGCACACAATGTGCTGTTGGAAATATTTGTGATAATAACGAATCATGGCAACACTTAACCGATTATCACGGGTCTGTTAAACTTAATTATGTTGGCTTAGTCAATCAGAATTTTAACCGAAGAATTAATGGTTACACACCTTTAGAATTACTTCAAATTGAAGCTCATTTTTTAAAAGGATGTGGCTATGTGCTTCCGCTTGACGGAAAGAATAAGAAGCCGGAAAACCCTAAAGATAAATCGGTTTTGTTTAACGGGTTAACTAAAGCGGTTGAGTTTCTATGCCAATTAGACAACATTCCAGATGTAATGAATTATTCTAAATTATTTGAATTTGAAAACGACAAACCTAAATATAGTTTACATTCCATCTACTAATGCGAAAAATATTGCTGATAAAAAAACCAGAACTTAAACGTTCTGGTTTTTTTATTTATTAGTTAAATATGCTAATTAAAGACCTATCCTCCAAAGTCATCAAACCTAATATGCTCGTCTGGAATACCAAAATCCTCACCCATTTTTTGAACGGCTTGATTCATTAATGGTGGTCCACAGAAGTATAATTCTATATCTTCTGGTGACTCATGATGATTTAAATAATTATCGATAACGCAATTGTGTACAAAACCGACGAAACCATCTCCTGGAGCATCTATATTCTCTTTTACTTGCCAATTATCTTCTGGTAAAGGTTCAGATAAAGCTAAGTAAAATTTGAAATTAGGAAAATCTTTTTCTAATTGATAAAAGTGATCTAAATAGAATAACTCACGTTTAGAACGTCCACCATACCAATAGGTTACTTTTCGTCCTGTCTTTAATGTTTTAAATAAGTGATATAAGTGAGAACGCATTGGTGCCATTCCTGCTCCACCACCAACGTAAAGCATTTCAGAATCACTTTCGTTAATAAAGAACTCACCGTAAGGTCCAGAGATAGTTACTTTATCTCCTGGCTTTTGGTTAAAAATGTATGAAGATGCCACACCTGGATTAACATCCATCCAACCGCCTTTGGCGCGATCAAAAGGTGGTGTTGCAATACGTACATTTAGCATGATTTCACGACCTTCAGCAGGATAAGAAGCCATCGAATAAGCTCTCTCCACTGTTTCGGTATTTTTCATGACTAATGGCCACAATTTAAATTTATCCCATTCTGCCTGAAACTTATCTGGCGTTTCATGCTCTTCTGGATGCGCAGTAATGTCCATGTCTTCGAACTTAACTGTACATTCCGGAATTTCTATTTGAATATATCCACCAGCTTTATAACCCATATCTTCTGGAATTTCAACAACAAATTCCTTAATAAATGAGGCTACGTTATAGTTACGCACAACTGTGGCTTCCCATTTTTTAATTCCGAAGACTTCTTCTGGAATCGTTATTTCCATGTCTTGCTTTACTTTTACCTGGCAAGATAAACGGGCTCCGTGTGCCAACTCTTTTCTTGAAAAGTGTGGTGTTTCGGTAGGAAGCGCTTCACCTCCACCAGATAATACATGGCATTCGCACTGTATACAAGTTCCACCACCACCACAAGCAGATGGTAAGAATATTTTATTACTTCCTAAGGTAGATAATAAAGTACTACCCGAAGCTACTTCAATTTCACGTTCACCATTAATTAAGATCTTAACCGGACCAGATGGTGATAATTTTTGCTTTACAAATAATAGTATAATTACTAAAAAAAGTGCAACTATTAAAAATGAAACTACTGTAGTGATTACTGTTCCTAATGTGCCTGCTGCTAAAATCATATTACTCAACTATTTTAGTGTTTTCTGCTAATTCTTTAGCTTGTTCAGTTTGTGTTGTCTCAACTTGCGTTGTTGGTTCTGTAGATGGCTCTCCTTCTTCGTCTCCTCCTGTTAACATCCCTCCAAAACTTAAAAAACCTATTCCCATTAAACCTGTAATGATAAATGTGATTCCTAATCCTCTTAAAGGTGCTGGCACGTTACTATATCTAATTTTCTCGCGAATTGCCGCAATAGCTAAAATGGCCAAAAACCATCCTATCCCAGAAGATATGCCGTAATTAAGTGCTAAACCAAACGTTTCTATTTCACGAGATTGCATAAATAAAGAACCACCTAAAATAGCACAGTTTACTGCAATTAATGGTAAGAAAATACCTAATGAGTTATATAAAGAAGGTGAGAATTTTTCTACCACAATTTCTACTAACTGAACCATTGTTGCAATGGTGGCAATAAACATAATAAAAGAAAGGAAACTTAAATCGTAATCTGCGAACTCTGCTCCCAACCATTTTAATGCACCTGGTTGTAATAAATATTGATCTAATAACCAGTTTAATGGTACAGTAATAGCCAATACAAATATTACTGCTGCTCCTAAACCAACTGCTGTGGCTACTTTTTTAGATACGGCTAAGTATGAACACATACCTAAGAAAACCGCAAATACCATATTATCAATAAATATGGACTTGAAAAATAATTCTAAATGCTCTATCATTTTTTTATATTTTTAAATTTTCGGTTTTAAATCTTAAAAGACTGAAACTGAAAAACTGATTTTTAGTCTTCTATTAAATCTTTGTTTTTACTACGTTGTACCCAAATTATTAATCCAACAATAATTAACGCCATAGGCGGCATTAACATAAAACCGTTGTTTTCGTAACCAATTGAATATACTCCGGTTTTCTCGATAGGATCCCCTAAAACAGGAATACCAAATAAAGTTCCAGACCCTAAAAGCTCTCTAAAGAATCCGACAATAATTAAAATTACAGCGTAACCTAATGCGTTACCAATACCGTCTAAGAACGATTTCCATGGGCCATTTCCTAAGGCAAACGCTTCAAAGCGTCCCATAATAATGCAGTTAGTAATAATTAAACCAATAAATACTGACAGCGTTTTACTTAGATCGTAAGCAAAAGCTTTTAGAACCTGGTCCACAATAATAACTAAAGCGGCTACAACAATTAGCTGAACAATAATTCTAATTTTTGAAGGAATGATATTACGCATTAATGAGATAACAACATTACCAACACCTAATACAAATAACACAGCAACTCCCATTACTAAAGAGGCTTTTAACTCTGCAGTAATTGCTAATGCAGAACATATTCCTAATACCTGAATGGTTATTGGGTTATTATCTGCTAATGGATCTGTGATTAACTTTGCGTCTTTTTTTGAAAGTAGTCCCATATTAGTTGTTATTATTTTTTAAGTTCGTAAAGTACGGCATGTACAATTTTAAATCTTTCTTTATCATTGCAGACACACCATCACCTGTAATAGTAGCTCCGGCTAAAGCATCTACTTCGTAGTCGTCTTTTATATTATTTACAGGATCATTGTTACCTTTTGCAACGGTAATACCTTTAAAGACACCTGCGTCTGTAAGTAACTTTTCTCCATAAAAATCGTCCATAAAGTAACGCTGCTTAATGTTCGCTCCTAAACCTGGAGTCTCACCAGCATGGTCAAAAAATGCACCTTGAACAACCATCTCTTCATCTAGCGCTACATAGCCCCAAATTGCATCCCAAAGTCCTTTTCCTCTAATAGGAGCAACGTATAATTTTTTACCATTGCTTTCTCCTATAAATAACGGTAAGTATCTCGACTTGCCTTCTTTTACTCTTGCTTGTTGTTTTTTAACGTCAATTAAATAAGGCTCGATACCTTTATCTGCATCTGTAGAGTTTTTAAACTCTTCACCAGTCATCTCATTTATAATTTTACCATCTTTTACCTCTAAAACTAATTGTTCTGAAATATTAGTAGTAAAAGCATCTGCTACTTTATCTGTTGAAACAAAAGTAATATCTCCTGTGCCTTCATTTTCATTTATACCTAAAGCGTACAGTATATTCTGTTGCTTTTCCATACGTCTGTTTTCTTCAATATTAGGCTTTAAAGACGATGCAGTAAAGGCTAATAATGAACCTACTACTACAACCATTGCAATAGCAAATAGTATGGTATACGAATTTTTATCTGTTCTATTTTCCATTGTTACGCTGTTTTAACTTTTAAACGTTTCATTCTACGTTTTACATTGCCTTGAATCACGTAATGATCTATTGTTGGTGCAAAGACATTCATTAATAAAATGGCTAAAAATACACCTTCTGGATAGGCTGGATTAAACACACGAATCATAATTGAAATAAACCCAATTAAAAACCCATAAATCCACTTACCTTTATTTGTCTGGGATGCTGTTACAGGGTCTGTTGCCATGTAAACTGCTCCAAAAAGAATACTACCTATTATTAAATGTTGCCAGAAAGGCACACTCATTAATCCATAAAACTTGCTTGTTTCTGGTAACCAACCTGCATCAACAACACCGTTAAAAATTAGTCCCATTGCTAAGGCACCAACTAAAGTTGAAACAATAATTCTCCAGCTTCCTACTTTAGTAAAAATTAAAAATAAAGCACCCAGAATAATTAATAGTTTGGAGGTTTCTCCAACCGAGCCTGGAATAAATCCAAAGAACATATCCATTAAATCGATGCTTGGTAAAGTAGCGCCCTGTGCATACGCTCCCAATAAAGTTTCTCCTGAGATAGCATCTGGTGTTCCAGCTAATTCTGTAGCTCCATGTACCCATACTTTATCTCCAGACATCCAAGTTGGATAGGCAAAGAATAAAAATGCACGAATTGTTAAAGCAGGATTAAGAATATTCATTCCTGTACCTCCAAATACTTCCTTACCGATAACCACACCAAAAATAACTGCAACTGCCAACATCCATAATGGAATATCTACTGGGACAATTAATGGTACCAACATTCCTGTTACCAAATAGCCTTCTTCTACTTCGTGGCCCTTTATTACTGCAAAAATAAATTCGACTATAAGTCCAACACCATAAGACACAATAACTAATGGTAGCACTGTCCAGGCTCCAATAATAAAGTTATCCCAAGTTAGAAAATTTTCGAATAAAGAAGCTTCTCTAATAGTTCCTGCTGCTGCATCTATAGCTGCGTAATGCTGATAGCCTGCATTAAATATCCCAAAGATTAAACAGGGTACCAATGCCATAATAACGGTATTCATGGTACGCTTTAAATCATCGGCTGCCTTAATATGAGTTCCATTATGTGTCGTCTCATTTGGCAAGTATAAAAAGGTATGGATTGCATTAAATGCAGGAGCCATTTTTGTGCCTTTGTACTTTTCTTTTAAATTGTGTAAATTACTTTTTAAACCCATGGTGTATTTTTCATTTCTTCTGTTTAAAATACTCTATTGTTATTTTTATTTTTCATTTCCATCTAAACTTATGTTGTTTGATTTACGAAATGAACAATCTATCCGATTTCTTTAAGCATTAAGTCTAATCCTTTTCTAATAATGTCTTGATGTGGTTGCTTAGACACACAAACAAATTCCGTTAAAGCGAAATCCTCTGGTGCCACTTCATACATTCCTAAAGCTTCCATTTCATCTAAATCCTCATACATACAGGCTTTTAAAATCTGTAAGGGATAAATATCTAAAGGAAATACCTCTTCGTATGTTCCCGTAGTTACAAACGCGCGATGCTCTCCATTTGTATTAGTGTCTAAATTGTATTTCTTCTTTGGGTTTAACCATGAAAAAGTCAAGGCTCTTGAAGTTGATACTTTATTAAAAATAGGTTTATTCCATCCAAAAAACTCGTAATCATCACCTTCTGGAATTACCGTTATTACATTGCTGTAATAATCTAAACTCCCATCTGGCTTAACTTGTTTTCCAGTTAATACGTTTCCAGAAATAATACGATCGTTTCCATCTTTATCTACACCATTATCGTAAACCATAGTAGCGATCTCGCTTCCTATTTTTGTTCTAAAATAACGTGGTTTTTTAACCGAAGATCCTGCTAAAGCAACAATACGCTCAGCATTAAACTTACCAGTTAATAGCAATTCACCAATAATTACCAAATCTTGAGCAGCAATAGTCCATGCTGTCTCGCCTTTGTTAATTGGATCGATTTTATTAATTAAAGTCCCAACATTTCCTGCTGGATGAGGACCAGATATTTTATGTAATTCTACACCAGTTAGTCCTGCAAATGGCGAATTTCCGTTCTTACTAACACCAACATGAATTTTACAATCTGTAATAAGCGCTAAAGCTGAAATTGCTTTTTGCAATTCTGCTTCTTTGCCTTGTAACGTATAATCTAAATCTGCTGCCAAAGGCGCACTTGCGTAAGCCGAAATAAAAATTGCTTTTGGTGCTACGTCTGGATTTGCAATAACATCGTAAGGTCTTTGCTTGATAAATGCCCAACATCCTGAATCTAATAAATGCTGTTTTATTTTTTCAGTTTTTGCAACTTCTAAATTTAAAGAACCAAAATCGTAATACGTTTGTTCTTTATCTGCTTGAAGTTTTACCGATAGAATTCTACGCTTTTCACCACGAGCTATCTCGATAACCTCTCCAGAAACAGGCGAAGCAAATTTTACGTTTTCGTTAGCTTTATCGAAAAACAAAGCTTGACCAGCTTTTACTTTTTCTCCAACTTTTACCAATAATTTTGGTGTTACACTATGGAAATCTTCTGGTCTAACTGTATAAAAATTGCTTATTATAGCATTCTCCGTAGCCTTTTCTGCAGCTCCTTGGAGTTTTATATCAAGACCTTTTTTAATCTTAATGTCGTTTGACATGTGTATAAATCTATTTGTTAATAGTTTAGTGAACTGATTTTATGAGGGCAAAAAATCGGTGCAAAAATACGAATTAATAATAAAATTTTCACAATAAACTAAGAGATTTTTGGTTAGTTATTTTAATGGTCTTAAATAGGCATGGATTTTGTTTATCTTTACATGCATAAAACCTTTAAATATGGCATTTAACGTTAAACATCTTTTTGTACTTTTATTAATTTCAAGTTCGGTTTTTGGTCAGGTTGAAGAAATTAACCCTACCGAGTTAATTAAAACTATAACTTTTAAAGGTGACACGCCAGAAAGTCAATTACCTGTATTAAAATTAGGAGAATACCTTATTTTAGAATTTGATGTTTTAAATGGTAATGAAGATGATTATTATTACGAAATTAAACATTATAATTATGACTGGACACCATCTGTTTTAGTAGAATCTGAGTATTTGCAAGGCTTTAACGAGCAACGTATTAGACAATGGAATAACTCGTTTAACACCTATCAAATCTATTCGCACTTTACGTTAACCATACCAAACGAGCAAACACGTGGGTTAACTAAATCTGGAAATTACCTTATAACCATTTACAATGAAGATGATGAAATTGAATTTACCAGAAAATTTATGGTTTACGAAGATGTGGCAAACGTAGGTGTGGCCATTAAGCGTTCACGGGATGTTTCAGAAATAAAAGACAAACAATCGGTAGATATTGCTATAAGCTCTTCGGTTTTACAATTTAATAACCCGTTGCAAACCATAAAAACTGTTATTGTTCAAAATAACAATCTTAATACTGCAATAAAAAATATCAAGCCACAATACATTTTAGGAAACGAATTGCAATATCGCTACACTAAAGAAACAAGTTTTTATGCTGGGAATGAATATTTATATTTTGAAAATAAAGACTTACGTGGTGCAAACACAGGTGTTCAGTTTATAGAATTAAAAGATTTATATAACAGCTATTTATATAAAGATGTAAAACGCGCTAACCAGCCATACACATATAATCCTGATATTAACGGTAATTTTGTGATTACAGCATTAGATAGTAATAACCCAAGCATTGAAGCCGATTATGCTCAGGTACATTTTACATTACAGTTAAATAAATTAAAAAAAGGGCAATCTGTCCACGTTTACGGAAATTTTAATAATTATGCTGTAAACGAAAGCACTCAACTAACCTATTACGAAGACGATAGCACTTACGAAGGTAAACTCCTGTTAAAACAAGGCTTCTACAGCTACAAATATATAATTAAAAATGAAGATGGTTCTATAGACGAAAACGCCATTAGTGGTAATTTTTATCAAACAGAAAACAATTACAAGGTTTTGGTATATTACAGAGATTTAGGAGCGCGATACGATAGATTAATTGGTGTTGGCGAAGGAAATTCTGTTAATATTACTAACTAATTCGCTCAAAGCAGTTAAAGTTTAGCCTTATTGATTGCAACCGTTGCAAATTATATGTAATATTATTACTTTAGCATTAAACCCCAACAAAATGGTTCAACAGGTAACAAGAGGAATAAAAATTTCGGTAGAAACTAATTTTGAAGGTACTTTTTATAAAAATTATAAAATACATTATGCCTTTGGCTACAAAGTAACTATCGAAAACCAGAGCAAAGACTCTGTACAACTCAATGCAAGACATTGGGAAATTCTTGATGCTCTAAATAATCTTGAAATTGTTTCTGGCGAAGGTGTTATTGGCAAAAAACCGGTTTTAAAACCCGGCGAATCTCACAGTTATAGTTCTGGTTGTTTGTTAACGTCTCCTTTTGGTGCCATGCATGGACATTACAGCATGATTAACTTTACCACCACCAAGCAATTTAATGTCACTATTCCTACATTTAAGTTAAGCGCTCCTTTTGCATTAAATTAGAATTAATTATTGTCTTCTTAACTTACTAATAACGCATTCATTTAATTTGCCTCATCGCTTTTCAATTTATTCAAGTTGGATCTATTGCTATAGAACTTAAGCCAGTTCAAAAAAATTACACTCTCAGTTACTAATACATTCTGTGCTCTCAATGTTAATGTTAATAGATAATTGCACCACATAATTAAGAATTGTTTGACATTTCTATCAATTTAAAATCCTTAAAAATTTCGTAACTTTGCATCTTTAAAATTTAGACAATTAAAAACTTATATAAAAATGGGAAAAGGATTTTTTAATGTACCAATTGCTGTTAACGAGCCTGTAAGAGCATATGCTCCTGGCTGCGAACATCGTGAAGCTATTTCTAAAGCTTACCAAGAAATGTATAGTAGCGTTTTAGACATACCAATGTACATAAATGGTAAAGACGTAACGACAGGGAATACAAAACCAATGTCTCCACCTCACGACCATAATCACATTGTTGGCCACTACCATTTAGCAAAAAAATCGCATGTAGAAGATGCCATTTCTACTGCATTAAAAGCAAAAGAGAAATGGGCTAATATGCCTTGGGAACATAGAGCTGGTATTTTTTTAAAAGCTGCTGAATTAATTGCGGGACCATACAGAGCCAAAATTAACGCAGCTACCATGATGGCACAATCTAAAACCATCCACCAAGCAGAAATTGATGCCGCTTGCGAATTAATAGACTTTTTACGCTTTAACGTTCAGTACATGACAGACATGTACCATGAACAACCAGAGAGCACAAGTGATGCCTGGAACAGATTAGAATACAGACCTCTTGAAGGTTTTGTTTACGCTGTTTCTCCATTTAATTTTACTGCAATTGCAGGAAATTTACCATCGTGTATGGCAATGATGGGTAATGTTGTGGTATGGAAACCAAGCGATTCACAAATCTATTCTGCTAAAGTCATTATGGATGTATTTGAAGAAGCTGGTGTACCTCCTGGAGTAATAAACGTCGTATTTGGCGACCCAAAAATGATTACTGATGTTGTATTGGCAAGTCCGGATTTCTCTGGTTTACATTTTACAGGTTCTACAGATGTATTTAAAGCACTTTGGAAACAAATTGGAAACAATATCAATAATTATAAAACCTACCCAAAAATTGTAGGAGAAACTGGTGGTAAAGATTTTATTGTTGCTCACAAAACAGCAAACCCAATACAAGTAGCAACTGCAATTGCTCGTGGCGCTTTCGAATTCCAAGGTCAAAAATGTAGTGCAGCGTCTCGCGCTTATATTTCTAAAAGCATCTGGAAAAAAGTTAAAACACAATTAGTAAAAGATGTAAAATCTTTTAAAATGGGATCGCCTGCAGATATGGAGAACTTTATCACTGCAGTAATCCATGAAGGTTCTTTTAATAAATTAGCTAAGTACATTGACCAAGCTAAAAAAGACAAAAAAGCCGAAATTATTGTTGGTGGTGGTTACGATAAAAGCAAAGGCTATTTTATAGAACCAACAGTAATTGTAACAGACGACCCAAAATACACAACCATGTGTGATGAGTTATTTGGACCAGTTATAACCATTTATGTTTTTGATGACAAAGACTTTTCTAAAACCTTAAAGTTAGTTGATGAAACGTCTGATTACGCATTAACAGGAGCAATTATAGCTGCAGATCGTTATGCTATTATTGAAGCTACCGAAGCTCTAAAAAATGCAGCTGGTAACTTTTACATAAACGATAAGCCCACTGGCGCTGTTGTTGGACAACAACCTTTTGGTGGAGCACGTGGTTCAGGAACCAACGATAAAGCAGGTAGTATTTTAAATTTACAACGTTGGGTATCACCAAGAATGATTAAAGAAACATTTGTAACACCTACAGATTACAGATATCCTTTTTTAGGAGAATAGAATATTCTTACTACATATATTGAATAAAAAAAACCTAAAGCTTTCGCTTTAGGTTTTTTATTTAGTAAAATTATCATCTTAAAAATAGAACCCAAAACTACCAGTGACACCAAATTTTCTTGCCTCTGGATTTAATACTGGATCTAAATAATTACCTCTAAAATTAAAATCTATTCTAAATATTTTAAAGATGTTTCCAATACCAAAACTATATTCGTAATAAGCTTCTTTAGAGGGAGCTACATAAGTTAAACCTGATGCATTAATGTTCCGGTTCTCCTGTGAAATGTCACCAACAACACCTCTAAATCCTAAAATGGCTCTTAAATTATACTTCTTAAGAAAAGGTATTCTTGAAAATAATCGTCCATTAAAGTTATGTTCCATATGGAGTGTAGCGTATTCGTCTGTAACAAATTCGTAAAAATCAAGGTTGGAAAACGTGTTATAAATTGAAAAATACGTTTGGTTTCCAGGTATTACACTCATTAAACCTAAAGGTATTTTACCGTAGGTTTTACCAACTTCAATACTTGTGGTCAATCGACCAAAACCACCTAAAGCCCATGGCTGATAATATGATAATTGTAATTTAGTATAATCAAAATCACTATTAAACATACTAGGATCACCAACGGTAACCTGAGCAAAGAGCCTTGCGAAATCATCATTTTTTGTTCTGCGCTCTACTCCAAAACCGGTCATTTCACGCTTTGGGAAATAGGATAATGAAAAGGCAGTTTCGTATTGTTGAACTTGAGATTTTGTGTTTGTTTGTGAGGCGTCTGTATAATAGTCTAAACTAAAAGTTGAAGAAGCAGATTCTAATGTTTTATAAGTTCCGCTTAGACGTGTAACAAAATTTCTTAATGGCTCTAGTTCTAATGCAGCTGTGGTTAGATTAACGTTAGTTAATTTATCATTCGTTCCTGTTCCAACAACCGATGATGATGCTAAACTTCTTCCTAAAACATCTGTAGAACTGGTTAAATTAACTCCAATCTGTTCGACATCTCGCCTGTTTCCACCAGAAATAATCAATCGGCTTTTTTTATCCATTAACCATTTTCCAGAAATTCCATATTTAAATTTATCGTCTCTAAAACCATAAGCTAAAAACCCTTCTAAACGCCATAAATCGTTTTGTCCAAAATAGGTTCTTCCTCCACCTCGAAGCCTAATACCTTCTACTTCGTTATAGCCAAAAATCGAAAATATAGGTCCAACATCTAAATTAGCATCATCAAATTCTATGTAACCAGATGCGAGTATACTACCAATATTATAAAGCGCTTTAAACTTCTTTGTTTTCTTTAACGAATCGAGCATAACGTAAACACCTTTTTCATCCTTACTTAAGCTTTCCATTCTGTTTTCTTCCCAGAATGCATCATCTTGATTGTATAGATCCTCATCAAAACTATACACTTTTTCTTTATAGAATTTGGGGTCTTTCTTCTTGTCAAATTCATAGTTATCATACAATGTTGTACGTTTTCCATAAATTCCCTGAGATTTTTCCTTTTTATTAAAGGCAAAATCCGACATAAAATAATCACGTTTTATAAGGAAAGTAGAATCGTTTAAAACCTCGAAATCCTGCTCAATATAAATTTCCTTTACCCAGTTTATATTGGCACTTTTAGAGGCCTGCATATTAATATTCTTAATCGCAAATGTGGTATCTGCAACCCAAAAATCGCCTTTAAAGGTAAGCTCGTTTTTACGACGAGGGTAATAAATAATATTATAACACCATTTATTATCTATAAACGAACTGTCTGCCAAAACGTAATTATAGGTTTGTATTCCCGTTCTGGATATTGGACTTGTAAAACTCTTATCGAAAAATTTTAAATAGTTATCGTAAACGTCGTAGTCGCTATATAAATCGTCGACAAAGTCTATAATAACCTGATTATTGCTAAAACCCGAATTTTTATTTCCTTTTAAAATTTCTCGTTTTTCATTTATAATGTTATCTCCATATACTTCTGCTGAAGACTCATTAATAAACATTGGTAAGTAAGTTTTACCTGTTACTTTCGAGGTATCAACCTGCTCAAAAACAAACTCCATCCCACGAAACAGCTTACTTTTAATAGTGGCGCTATCAATGGTATTTAAATCGAACTCTACTTTTTCGTACTTATCGTATTGATATTGTTTGTACTGTTTTAAACCATTACTACGCTTATTCTCCCATATTTTACGTAAAATATCTATAGCAGGATTGTTTTTTTTAGGTTGTTTTCCTGTTACTAAAACAACTTCCTGTAATGTTGCAGTATCTTCTTTTAAAATAATATCGAAGTTGTAGTTTACTTTTTGAGTTAACGGGACATTTTGCGTTTGAAAACCTACAAACGAAAACACGACATTTGAGTGCGTCTCATCGTCTTCTAAATAGTAGGTTCCATTTTCATCGGTTATGGTGCCAATACTTGTACCTTCAAAATAGATATTTACATAGGGTACCGGATCGTTGGCATCATCGTACACATGACCACTCAGTTTTGTTTGTGCTATTGCAGACAGACTTGCAAGGAATAGCACCAAGAATAGATATTTCATTTTCATAGAGGCCCAATATAAAAAAACTTCATCAACAATTGTGCTAATGAAGTTTGATATAAATCTTTTTTTAATTGTTATTTATACATCACTTTTTTAACAGCCTTAATTACCGAGTTATAATCTGGTAACCATTCTGCCAATAATACTGGTGAATAAGGTGCAGGAGTATCTGCCGTATTAATTTTTACAACTGGTGCATCTAAATAATCGAACGCTTCAGACTGTACTAAATATGTTATTTCTGTAGCTACATTTCCAAAAGGCCAAGCTTCTTCTAATACTACTAAACGGTTTGTTTTTTTAACCGAATTTAAAATAGCATTACGATCCATAGGACGCACTGTACGTAAATCTATAATCTCACAAGAAATACCATCTTTGGCTAACTCATCGGCCGCTTTGTATGCTTCTTTAATAATTTTACCAAAAGAAACGATAGTTACATCTGTTCCTTCCCTTTTAATTTCGGCCACACCTAATGGTATGGTATATTCTCCTTCTGGCACTTCACCTTTATCTCCATACATTTGCTCACTTTCCATAAAAATTACTGGATCGTCATCACGAATGGCAGACTTTAAAAGACCTTTTGCATCGTAAGGATTAGATGGCACAACCACTTTTAATCCTGGCGTATTTGCAAACCAGCTTTCGAAAGCTTGCGAGTGTGTTGCTGCTAATTGTCCTGCAGAAGCTGTTGGGCCACGAAAAACAATAGGACATTTAAATTGCCCTCCAGACATTTGTCTAATTTTTGCAGCATTATTAATAATTTGATCAATTCCTACCAGAGAGAAATTAAAGGTCATATACTCTACAATTGGTCTGTTACCTGTCATGGTAGACCCAATAGCAATACCAGCAAAACCAAGCTCTGCAATAGGAGTATCGATTACACGCTTAGCTCCAAATTCGTCAAGCATACCTTTAGACGCTTTGTAAGCACCATTATATTCTGCCACTTCCTCTCCCATTAAATAAATGCTTTCATCTCTACGCATCTCTTCGCTCATGGCTTCGCAAATAGCTTCTCTAAATTGAATTGTCTTCATATTATATAAAAGTTGAAAAGCAAAAGTAAGAATTACTTCAAACTATTATAGAACAATTTATTTAAAATTTATTATGCATGCATAGTACTTTTTTAGAATAAAAGAATTATCTTCGTAGCCTAAAAAAATGTTTAAATATTTAATATGAAAAAAATAATACTATTAGTTTGTATCTCTTTGTTTTTAGTTACTAAAAGTCAGGCTCAAGACAAAAAAGTTGCTGTTGTAAGTTTTTACACAGATAAAATAATTGGGTTTGAAGACTTAGGCATTGGAGGCGAAGAACTACTGGCAAGTGTGTTAAAACTTAGAGACAATCCGGATTTTGATTTAACCCCTATATTAAATCAATTCCATGACAAGTTTTTTAATGATTTTGCCAAAAAGTTTCCTTTCGAATTACTACCAGAAGAAGAGGTAATTAAGGATGATGAATACATTGCATTTAAACCTAAGTACGAAAAAGACGAAGAAGAATTAAAGCGCTATGTTATTTTCGATGGTTACAAATATATCTATGATGGTTTTGCAGGAAAAGACAACGAGGTAGCTACAGCAGAAATGTTTAGCGACAAAGCCGATGGTGTTATGTTTGTTGAAGTTCACTTTGGATTAACCAAAGGTTTTGGAATTGGAGGAACAGCAACTGTTAAAATGAAAGCCTACTCAAGAATTACACTTTACAATAATGAAGGCAAAAAAATAATGGTTATTAATGAAAGTGCTAACTCTAAAAAAACTTCTGTAATGGTTGGTGGAATTCCAGTAATGAAAACAGAAAAAATCTTACCAATGTGCGAAAGTGCTTTGGAAAGTTTGATGAAGGACTTAGAAAAAAGACTTCCTAAAATTGTAAAAAAAGCAGATAAATTATAATAATTATACCCTAAAAATATAATATAAATATGAAAATATTAGTATGTATTAGCCACGTACCAGATACGACATCAAAAATAAATTTTACAGATGGCGATTCTAAATTCGATACCAATGGTGTGCAGTTTGTTATCAACCCAAACGATGAGTTTGGTTTAACACGAGCGATGTGGTTTAAAGAAAAACAAGGCGCAAGTGTAGACGTAGTAAATGTTGGAGGTCCAGAAACCGAACCTACTTTACGTAAGGCATTAGCAATTGGAGCAGATTCTGCAATTAGAGTCAATACAGAAGCTAAAGACGGTTTTCAAGTCGCTAAAGAACTTTCAAAAGTAGTTAAAGATGGTGGATACGATTTAGTTATTGCTGGTCGTGAATCTATAGACTATAATGGCGCAATGGTTCCAGGAATGCTTTCGGAACTTGTAGGTGCAAATTTTGTTACCAATTGTATTAAATTAGATATAGACGGTACTAATGCTACTGCTGTTAGAGAAATCGATGGTGGTAAAGAAACTGTTGCTACTGCGTTACCTTTGGTAATTGCGGGACAAAAAGGTTTAGTTGAAGAAAGCGATTTACGTATTCCAAACATGAGAGGTATTATGATGGCTCGTAAAAAACCTTTAAATGTTGTTGAAGCTGCAGATGCTGAAACCGAAACTGCGTCTATTAAATTTGAAAAACCTGCTCCAAAAGGTGCTGTAACTTTAGTAGATGCAGATAACCTCGACGAATTAGTTAACTTACTCCACAACGAAGCTAAGGTAATTTAATCGCAGATAAAATTATCTCAAACTGTCACGCTGAGCGCAGTCGAAGTGTTGATTTGAGATCTTTTAAATTTAGCAAAATATTAATTAGTTTCCCGTTTTCACGGGAACCATAAATACAAGATTTATTATGTCAGTTTTAGTATATACAGAATCAGAAAACGGAAAATTTAAAAAAACAGCCTTAGAAGTGGCATCTTACGCAAAAGCGGTAGCTGATCAATTAGGCACAACTGTTACTGCTGTTGCAGTTAACGCAAGTGATGTTAGTGAATTAGGAAACTACGGAGTAGATAAAGTGTTAACCGTAACAAATTCGGCATTAGAAAAATTTAATGCTAAATCTTATGCTGCAGTTATTAAGCAGGCTGCAGAAAAAGAAGGAACAAAAGTGGTTGTAGTAAGCCAAAGTGCAGATAGTAAATATTTAGCACCTGTTTTAGCAGTAGGATTAAATGCTGGTTATGCTTCTAATGTAGTTGAAGCACCTTCAAGCACATCACCTTTTACAGTTAAGCGTACTGCTTTTACAAATAAAGCATTTAATATCACTTCAATAAATACAGATGTAAAAGTTGTTGGCGTATCTAACAATTCTTTTGGTTTAGTGGAAAATAACGCAAGCGCTTCAAACGAAGACTTCTCGCCTACACTTCCAGACAATGGCGTTACTGTCCAGTCTGTTGATAAAGCTACCGATAAAGTAACAATCGCAGATGCCGAAATCGTTGTTTCAGCAGGTCGTGGTTTAAAAGGCCCTGAAAACTGGGGAATGATAGAAGAATTAGCCGAGGTTCTTGGAGCTGCAACAGCTTGTTCTAAACCAGTATCAGATTTAGGCTGGAGACCACACAGCGAACACGTAGGGCAAACAGGGAAACCTGTAGCTGCTAACTTATACATTGCTATTGGTATTTCTGGAGCAATTCAGCATTTAGCGGGAATTAACGCTTCTAAAGTAAAAGTTGTCATTAATACAGATCCAGAAGCGCCTTTCTTTAAAGCTGCCGATTACGGTGTTGTAGGTGATGCTTTTGAAGTTGTACCAGCATTAATCGAAAAATTAAAGACTTTTAAAGCCGCAAACGCTTAATTTTTTATAAATTGTGCTCGTAAAAAAGCGGTTTAAATTCTTCTTTACAATTTAAACCGCCTTTTTTTTTGATTACTATATTTATGAGTTTAGTTAGACTAAAAATAAAAGGAATATCTTATAGCCAAACCCAAAATGGTGCGTATGCTTTAATCTTAAACGAGGTAGATGGCGAACGTAAATTACCAATTGTTATTGGTGCTTTCGAGGCGCAATCTATAGCTATCGCTCTTGAAAAAGAAATTAGTCCGCCGCGACCACTCACACACGATTTATTTAAAAACTTTGCAGATAGATTCGATATTGTAGTAAAGCAAGTTATTATCCATAAACTTGTGGATGGTGTTTTCTATTCGAGTTTAATTTGCGAGCGTGATAAAATTGAAGAAATAATCGATGCCAGAACCAGCGATGCTATTGCTTTGGCTTTACGATTTCAAGCTCCAATTTTTACCTATAAAAACATTTTAGATAAAGCTGGAATTTACTTAAAGGTCGATCCTAATAAAGACGAAAACGAAGAAGAGCAAGAAGAAGATAGTATTTTGGTTGAAGACATCTTAAACGAAGAACTGGAATTTACTACCGAAGACGACTACAAATCACATACTTTAGAAGAGTTAAATAGCCTACTTGAAGAGGCTGTTGCTAACGAAAATTACGAAAAAGCAGCAAAAATTCGCGATGAGATTTCTAAACGCTAACCTTATGATTAAAAACATACTTTTAGCTGTTGCAGCTATTTTTTTTGGAATAACTTCTGTAATTGGTCAAGAATTAAATAACACTTGGCAACTTGAATCCATTAAAAATGAAGCAGGAGAAACCCTCACCGAAGTTTCAAAGGACGATATTTTAGAACTTAAAAACGGAGAGTTCCACTACACGATAGCAGGATTAGATAATTATAAAGCATCGGGAGATTATCTGGTTCAAAACAATTTAATAGTTAAATATTATAACAAACCAAAAGATACAGTTAGACGCTTTAAAATTAAAACACTTACCGATTCTACATTAGTGTTTCAAGAACAAAACGTCATTTCTTCATTTAGAGTTTTCAATCAGGAAACTGAAAACCAAGAGCCTCTTGCAGGCGTTAATACTGGTGATATTATCCCAAGTCAAGGTTTCTCTATAGGGAGTTTATGGCGAGGCGTTTTAGGCATGATTACATTAATATGCGTTGCTTTTCTATTTAGTAGTAATCGTAAAGACATTAACTGGAAAACCGTTGGCTTAGGTTTAGCATTACAACTCATCATCGCCATAGGTGTTTTAAAGGTAGGCTTTATAAAATCGGCTTTCGAATTTGTTGGAAAAGGTTTTATAGAAATATTAAGTTACACGCAAGCAGGAAGCGAATTTTTATTTGGAGGCATGTTAGATGTAAATTCTTTCGGATTTATTTTCGCATTTCAAGTATTACCTACAATTATATTCTTTTCGGCTTTAACTTCTGTCTTATTTTATTTAGGGATCATTCAAAAAATAGTAAAACTAATGGGTTTATTACTTACTAAAGTATTAGGCATCTCTGGAGCAGAAAGTTTAAGTGTGGCAGGAAACATCTTTTTGGGCCAGACAGAAGCACCGCTTTTAATTAAAGCGTATTTAGAAAAAATGAATAAGTCTGAAATCCTCCTCGTCATGATTGGAGGTATGGCTACGGTTGCGGGTGCGGTACTTGCAGCTTACATTGGTTTTTTAGGAGGTGAAGACGAAGCACTTCAACTCTTTTATGCTAAACACTTACTAGCAGCCTCTGTAATGGCAGCTCCTGGTGCTATTGTAATATCCAAAATATTATTTCCACAAACCGAAGAAGTTAATACAGATGTAAATGTTTCTCAAGAAAAAATAGGTTCTAACATTTTAGAAGCCATTGCAAACGGAACAACCGAAGGATTACGATTAGCTGTAAATGTAGGCGCTATGTTATTAGTTTTTGTAGCATTTATAGCTATGATTAATGGTATTTTAGGCGGTATCGCTGGGTTCGATGGCTTTACAATAAATGCACTAAATATAAACTGGAAGTTTACGTCTTTAAACCAGGTTATTGCTGCAAACACACCTTACAATAGTTTATCCTTAGAATTTATTTTGGGCTATATTTTTGCACCATTAATGTGGCTAATTGGCGTTGCCAAAGAAGATATGGCTTTAATGGGACAGTTATTAGGTATTAAATTAGCAGCCAGTGAATTTATAGGCTACATACAATTGGCAGAGCTTAAAAATGTTGCAAGCGCAACGCACTTAAAGTACGAGAAGTCTATTATTATGGCAACCTATATGCTTTGTGGTTTTGCCAACTTCGCATCTATTGGAATACAAATTGGTGGCATTGGCTCATTAGCACCAGGACAGCGCAAGCAACTTTCAAAATTTGGAATAAAAGCCTTAATTGGTGGTACCATTGCCTCTTTGATTTCGGCCACTATTGCTGGAATGATAATTGGATAATACAAACAAAATTTAATTAAATTAGTTAATAACTTTTAATATAAATAAGAGCTTCAATTTATTAGAGTTGAAGCTTTTTTCTATTTTTAACCACAAGTAAATTTTGTCATTTAGAACATTCCAAATGTTATAGGAATCGAAGAATCTCAAAATTGCTAATATTTTTGTTAACTTAAAAAAATTCCCACTTTCGTGGGAAATGTTATGAAGCAATATCACGATTTAGTAAAACACGTTTTAGAAAACGGTAACGAAAAAGGAGACAGAACAGGAACAGGAACTAAAAGTGTTTTTGGTTACCAAATGCGTTTCGATTTAAGTGAAGGGTTTCCAATGGTTACCACAAAAAAATTACACCTAAAATCGATTATTTACGAGCTATTATGGTTTTTAAAAGGTGATACAAATATTAATTACCTAACAGAAAATGGTGTACGCATCTGGAATGAATGGGCAGACGACAATGGCGATTTAGGACCTGTTTATGGCCACCAATGGCGTAACTGGAACAGTGATGAAGTAGACCAAATTAAAGAAGTAATAGATACTTTAAAAAACAACCCTAATAGCAGGCGTATGTTGGTTTCTGCATGGAATCCTTCAGTATTGCCAGATACTTCTAAATCTTTTGAAGAAAATGTAGCCAATGGCAAAGCCGCTTTACCGCCTTGTCATGCTTTTTTTCAGTTTTATGTTGCCGATGGCAAATTAAGCTGCCAGTTATATCAACGTAGCGCAGACATCTTTTTAGGTGTACCGTTTAATATTGGCTCTTATGCATTATTTACCATGATGATGGCACAAGTTTGCGGTTACGAAGCTGGTGACTTTATTCACACCTTTGGAGATGCTCACATATACAACAACCACGTAGAACAGTTAGAATTACAATTGTCTCGCGATTGCAGACCTTTACCAACAATGAAGCTTAACCCAGAAATTAAAAATATTTTCGATTTTAAATTTGAAGATTTTACGCTGGAAGATTACAACCCACATCCACATATTAAAGGTGTTGTTGCAGTATAATTTATGAAAACACCTCTATTTGCTATCCTAATTTACTTATAGGAATAAAACTAAGTTACAGTCAACATACATTAACTAGTAAGCAAGTTCCTGCGTTTAATGCAAATCAAGAACTATCTGATTATAATACTGCAATTAATTCATTAAACCATAAATTTCAAGATTTTATAGCAAATACTGTATCTCAAAATTTTGTGAAACGATATTTTAAACCACAAGATTCTATTGAGTTTAATTTTAACTTGATAATAAATAAAAATGGTATTGTAAACTCTATTAATATCAATACAAACGTTTCAGTTTTTAATGAAGAAATTAAAAGAGTCTTATTACTATTACCTAAGTTTTCACCTGGAAAAGCTTTAATTGTAAAAACACCTCAAGATTTTTATTTCACTTATACACCTCAATATTACGTTAACGATAACTATGAGCTAAAGTCAATTTATAGATATAGACTTGAAGAACACCTAAATATTAACTCTGGAGAAGTTCCAATAATAGTTACTGCAAACAAACTCGGTTATAAACTTTTAGCTCAAAAAATTATAGGAAGCCTATTTTTCCATCTTTCAGAAGATAGAACAGTTAATGATTTATATTTTGAATCGCCTCATATTAATTTCAACATTATGTTGAAAAAAGTGTTAAGTGAAACCGATTTATCAACGGTATCTATTTTCTCTAATTTAGAAACTAATACCAGTTATTCAATGCCATTTAAGATTACTATAAATGAGACTTTTGGCAACAAATCATTTATCTCAGAGAGCAACCAAGATTTAAAATTATTACAAACTATCAAGAAAAACAATCAGTTTGAAAATGGACCAATTTTATCGAGTTGTAATAAGCTTAAAACTAACCAACAAAAGATACTTTGCACAAAAAAGAAAATTATTCAAATTGTTGGTAGAAATTTAAATGATGAATTTAGCAGAAAACACAAACTAAATGGAAGTCATCGCGTTTATGCTTATTTCGATATTAATGAAAAAGGCGAAGTTGAAAACATAAAAATAAATGGATCTCATTATTCCGTAAGAAATGATGCCGCTAATGCAATTAAAATGCTACCTGTTTTTATTCCTGCAACAAAGGATGGTAAACCGGTGAAAGCTTCTTATAGTTTACCGTTTACTTTTAATTTTTAATTTTTAATAAAGAATTTCAAAATTATTATAAGCGCACATTTAAAGTCATAAAATGAAAAATCCACTTTCAATATTTATAATTATCATTTGTATCAATTTTGGATACACTCAAAATAATTCAAAAAAATATCGAGACAGAAAGTGTTTCATTTAATATTGTTGAAAACGTGCCAACCTGTAAAGGTTGTGATGCTATTAATTCAGCTATAAAAAAATGTATAAGTTTTAAAATAATAAAGTATGTTGACAAAAATGAAACTTAATCCAAATGTTAAATTCGAAAATTTTACGCTGGAAGATTACAATCCACATCCACATTTAAAGGTGTTGTTGCCGTTTAATTTAGGGCTATGAATAAGCTGATATTCCTTATATGTTTTAGCAGCATTGTTTTAGGGCATTCACAAGATACTATCCTAAAATATAATAGACCGTTTGTAGTTATTGAAGGGTGTGAAGATGATGAAAACAAGAGAACCTGTTTCAATGTAAAATTAACTGAGTATATTCTTGAGAATTTAACCGATTCATTACGTCAGAAAATAATAAAGCGATCAAAAAAAGATACCGTTACTTTAAGTTCCAGTTTGTTTTTTAGTGAAATTGGTGAAATTATGCTTAACGAATCGCAAATATATTCTTCTGTTGATAGTATAAATAAAGATTTAAAACTACTACTAAAAAAATTCCCTAAAGTGAAGCCTGTTCTCGATGAGTACAATAAGGGCGTCTCAACTCATATAAATTTGTTTCAAGGTTTTACAATAGATTCTACCAGAAACAAACTTATTCCAATTCCTAATTTCGAACCTAAAGAAGTTCCATTTGCATTGGTAGATAAATTACCAGTTTTTAAAGGTTGCCACAAAGATTCAACTAATGATGAATTAAATAAATGTATGAACAGTGTTTTAAATTCTTATATTCAAAAAAATTTTAGAGCATCAGTATTAGCAAATAATTTAGGCTTATCGCCAGGTATAAATTCTATATTTTTATTTTTCACTATAGATAACACTGGTTCTATTAAATTAAGTCATGTAAGAGCTCCTCATCCTGTATTAAAATCTGAAGGCGAAAGACTCATTAGCGGCTTGCCAAATGCCGTCGAGCCAGGATTTTTAAACGGTAAAGCTGTGGAAGTCCCTTATTTTTTGCCAATTAAATTTGTAGTAGAAGATTATCAACATCCACCCAAAACCAACAAGAAAAAGGATTAAAAAAGTTATCTTTAAAAAATCTTCATCTATAATTATGAAACACTTATTAATATTAGTCACCTTATTATTTTCCTTTTTCAGTTTTTCTCAAGAGAATAGCTCAGAATTAAAAGATGAATATCCTGTGCACATTAACTGCGATGAAAACCTCACTAATACGCAACGAAAAAAATGTATGCAGAAAGAAATGATGCAACTTATAAGTGAAAATTTTAATTTAAAACTCGCTAATACATTAAACTTACAATCTGGGACTATTAAAATAAGAACTCAATATAATATAAATAAAGAAGGATTAATTGACAGTATAAAAATAAACGCACCACATCCACAATTAGAAAAAGAAGCATTAAGAGTATTACAATTAGCACCTAAATTTAAAAAACCTGCATTAATAAAAGGCGAGCCGGTTGCCATAAAATATAACCTACCAATTATTTTTAATGTTGAAAATACCCATAAGAAATTGACAAAAAAAGAAAGTAAAGCATTAGATCGTGAAGCAAAAAAACGTGCTAAAAAGTTGAAAAAAGAAAACAAAAACAAACAATTATAAATTATAAAAATGAAGAAACCCTTATCTGCCCTTATTATTGTTTTAACCTGTTCTCTCTCGTTTTCTCAATCTAATAAAAATTTCGTTCAAAACTATTTATTAATCTCAAGTTGTAGCGAGCAACCAAATAAAATGGATTGCTTTAATAATTACGTTGCTAAAAAACTTACAGATACCGTAAAAACAGACGTTAAAAACTATTTGGAGAAAAATCCAAAAAGAAATTATGTTGTTAATCGAGCTTCGTTTGTTGTTGGTGAAAATGGAAAACCCATAAAAGGGAGTATTAATACCACTAATCCTAAAAACACAGATGTCGGTTTAAAACTAAAACAAGCTGTTTTAAATTTACCAGAAATTTCACCAAGGCGTAACGAATACAATTACCCTTTACTTACCTTGTATTCCATAAGTATTAAAAATGGAATGAATAAAAATGACAGTGTGGTTGTTTTAGATATAAATAATAAACCACATAGCAACATTAACAAATCGAACATGGTCGCTCCTGTTTACAAAGGTTGCAAATCTAAAGATAACAACGAATTAAAAAAATGCTTATCAGATAATGTTGCTAAGGTTATTGGTAAAAAATTTAATGCTAAAAAGGCACTTAAAGGTTTTAATAAAATAGGCTCGTTTTACACCTATGTATTTTTTACAGTAGATAAAGACGGAAGATTAGACAACTTAAAAGCCTTTGGT
Source organism: Lacinutrix chionoecetis (assembly GCF_053604665.1). NCBI lineage: Bacteria > Pseudomonadati > Bacteroidota > Flavobacteriia > Flavobacteriales > Flavobacteriaceae > Lacinutrix > Lacinutrix chionoecetis. Next base: position 13,747 of record NZ_JBSHNQ010000067.1, on the reverse strand, counting down.
CCTAATCAAAGTTTTCAAGATGAAGCATTAGCTGCCTTAAAAAAGGTAAAGCGTATTACACCTGGAACAAAAAATGGAGAGCCTATTAGAGTTTCATTTTCTCTGCCTATAAAATTAAAAGTTGCAAAATAAAGTGCAATCCATAAAACAAAAAAAGCTTTCTCACGAAAGCTTTTTTAAACAATAATAGTTTGTAATTCTATAGATTAATTACGCTGTTCTCATCTGCTGCGTACTCATTCCAAGTTTGCGCATCTGCATTGGCATCATTTTTCCATTGTCCGTCTACTAGATATCTAAACTCGTAAGATTTATCTTTTTCTAAATTTACAGTGCCTTTAAAGGTTCCGTTTTTTAATTTTTTTAATGCAGTAGCTTCGGTATTCCATTCGTTAAAATTTCCTACAACCTTTACTTCATTCGCATCTTCTGCAGGTACAGTAAATGTAACTTTACACACAGGTTTAGACTTTAAAAATTGTTTTGTAATAGCCATAATTGTTATATTTAATACATCAAAATTATATAAGAATAACTTAGTAACAAACTGTTTAATACACATTTAATAAAAAATTATTGTTTTATTAAAACACACTACCTCTTTATTAGAATAATACAATTAAGTGATGCCTTTTTTGTTGATTTAACAGTGGTGTTTTTTGTTTAAAACATTGATTTTCAAGCGAAAACGATTTCGCTATAAATAAAAAATATAAATTCGTATTAAACCTTTAACTTTACATTTTTAATAGAAATTATGTTCGGGAAAAAGAAACAAAAACCACAGATAGATCAAGACCAATTAGCATTAATTGAAAATGCCCAACGTCGTGTAAAACAGAAAAAACGATTGTACGTTCACTTTGTAATTTTCTTAATAGGAGCGGTTTTTTTAATAGCTGCCAATACTGTTTTAGGCATAGGAAAAGATATTAAAATTTTTGGCTTAGATTGGTTTGTTATCGCCATTTCGCTATGGCTGTTCTTTTTTCTCTATCACCTGTTTAATGTGTTTATTACCCATAAATTTATGGGTAAAGATTGGGAGAAAGCCCAAATAGAAAAACTGGTTGCCAAGCAACAGGATAAAATTGAAAAACTACAAGCAACACTACCAGAAACCAATACAGCTCCCAAATTAAAAGCTGTTGCAAAGCCACATAAAAATTTAACGATGATTGTCGCCGCAGGCGAAAACAACGAAATTGGAAAAAACAACCAACTCATCTGGCATCTACGCGACGACCTTAAACGCTTTAAAGCGCTAACCTCTGGACACCATATTATTATGGGACGCAAAACGTTTGAGAGCTTTCCAAAACCATTACCAAACAGAACACATATAGTAATTTCAAGACAAAAAGATTACCAGGTGCCTTTTGGAGTTTTAGTAGTTAACTCTTTAGAAGACGCTATCGATGCGGCAAGTGGCGACAGCCAGCCTTTTATAATTGGTGGTGGCGAAATTTACAAACAAGCCATGCCTTTAGCTTCTAAAATTGAATTAACACGTGTGCACGCTACTTTCGATGCAGACACCTTTTTTCCTGTAATAGATAAAACCATCTGGAAAGAAGTAGATAGTAAAATACATGCGCAAGATGAAAACCACGAGTATGCCTTTTCGTTTTTGACTTATGAGAGGAGGTAGTTGAGTTGACATTGTAAAAACTTTAAGCTAACTTCGTTTAACGAATGATATAATACATTGAAACGATTTTATATCTTAGAACGTTGTGTGTAATTAAAACAAAAATGAATGTTTAGAGAAAGAATTGAAAATTACAAATGGATTGAAGAAAATAGACAATCCAAACTTTTAGTTTATTTCACAGGAGATAGACAAGGAATGGAGACTCAAATTGCAACCGATGTTTTAGAATATTTTTCAGAACATTTAGATAAAATAGGCAAAGTCAATAAAATCAGCTTACTTCTTTATACAAGAGGTGGAGATACTATGGCAGCTTATAGTTTAGTGAATTTAATAAGACAATTTTGCGCAGAATTTGAAATTATTATTCCCTCAAAAGCGAGGAGTTCAGGTACAATAATTAGTTTGGGAGCTGATAATATAATAATGACAAAGCAAGCAACGCTTGGTCCAATTGACCCATCCTTGAATAGCCCTTTAAATCCGCAAAACCCACAAGTTCCGAACAATCCGCAAGCACGAATACCAGTAAGTGTTGAATCTATTCAAGGTTTTTTTGATTTAGCAAAAAATGAATTAAAACTTAATGATGAAGCTAATTTAAAAGATGTTCTCCTTAACCTTTCTGAAAAAGTTCATCCGCTGGTTTTAGGCAACGTATATAGGTCTCGAACACAAATACAGATGGTTGCTCGTAAACTTCTGAACAAACAACTTGGAGTTGCACAAACGGAAAAAATAGATAAAATAATATCATTTTTATGTAGTGATTCTGGAAGTCACGATTATGCGATATACAGAAATGAAGCAAGTGATGAATTAGGTCTGAGCATTGAGAAACCAAATGATGAACAATACATAAAAATTAAGGAGATATTCGATGACATTAGAGATGAATTAAAACTGTTAGAACCATTTAACCATAATTTAGAATTAGGAGCAAATATGACTGCAAATTATAGTTGTAGAAGAATTCTATTAGAAAGTATTGAAGGAGGAACTGACATATACGTAACTGAAGGCTCATTATTAAAATCTAACCAAACTATAAATCAACCACCACCTTTACCACCAATAATAAGGTCAACAATTGAGAATCAAATGAAATTCGAAGGTTGGAAACACGAAGAAAATAATGTACCTTTACCGAATAATAATGGAGAATAAAAACAACATATCGGAATTAATGAATTATAATATTAATAGTTCTAACTCTAATAATTATAATTCTTCGCCAACTTCATCGAGCCCAGAGAGCTTTCCTGAACTGATGAACAATGGAATTATTGTGGAATATAAATCTGCCGAATTTTCTTCAGAAATTGTTGAGGAAAATTTCAAGTCCGCATAAATAACTACACACGACAACGTATAAATTCAATAGGATAACTAGTGCTTAACCCAATATTCAGAACACTTTTCGAGGTCGTCAAATTTTTAAATTTGTCTTATTGAGAAATAAAAATAAAATTTAAAAATTCGCCTTGTGTCTAACCGAATGGTTTGTGCGTTTTTTCAGCCCTACTGTTCTTATACAAGACCGTTAAACCAACTTCTAAAAAAACAACCAATTAATATCCCAGCATTTTTCCCTAATTTCGCAGTATGGTAAAAGACATTCAACTTCGCTTAACCTTAAAAGACGAAGAACGCAGTGATATATTGCTGATAAAAGCGGCTCAATACTTAGATATTCCTAAACGTGATATAACTGGAATAAAAGTACTACGTAAATCTATAGATGCCAGAAAACCTAAAATTATACTTAATTATAAACTCTCGGTTTATATTAGAGAGGCACTCCCTGAAAAGTCGGACTATCAATTCGATTACAAAGATGTTTCTAAAGCAAAACCAGTGCATATTATTGGGTTCGGTCCAGCTGGAATGTATGCGGCTTTGCGTTGTATCGAGTTAGGCTTTAAACCCATTGTTTTAGAACGTGGTAAAAATGTACAAGATCGCAGACGCGATTTAAAAGCCATTAATCAAGACCATTTTGTAAACGAAGATTCTAATTACTGCTTTGGCGAAGGTGGTGCAGGAACCTATAGCGATGGTAAACTGTATACACGAAGTTTAAAGCGAGGCGATGTTAGAAAAATATTCGAAAACTTAGTGTTTCATGGTGCAACAGACCAGATTTTGGTTGATGCACACCCACATATTGGCACCAATAAGTTGCCAAAAGTAGTGCAAAACATTAGAGAAAACATTATAAAATTTGGTGGCGAAGTGCATTTTAATGCTCGTGTAACAGATTTCAATATTAAAAATAATAAGATAGAATCTATAGTCCTTCAAAATGGAAATAAATTGCCAACAGAGCGCGTAATCTTGGCGACAGGACATTCTGCTCGTGATATTTTCTATTTATTAGATAAAAAACAAATTGCCTTACAAGCAAAATCTTTTGCTATGGGTGTTCGTGTAGAACATCCGCAACATATTATAGACTCAATTCAATACCATTGCTCAGGCGAGCGTCACGAATTACTCCCAGCGGCTTCTTATAGTTTAGTGGAGCAGGTTAAGGACCGTGGCGTCTATTCTTTTTGTATGTGTCCAGGAGGTTTTATCGTGCCTGCAGCAACTGCAAATGGCGAAGTTGTTGTTAATGGTATGTCACCTTCGCGACGTAATAATCTATTTGCAAATTCTGGTATTGTTGTAGAAATTAATGTGGATAAGGACATCCCAAAATACGAGCAGTTTGGCGCTTTAAAGGGTTTAGAATATCAAAAAAACTTAGAGCGTATTGCATTTACTTCTGGCGGAAGAACACAAGCAGCGCCTGCACAACGTTTAACAGACTTTGTAGAAGGTCGGTTATCAACGTCGTTGAACGACACATCTTACCAGCCAGGTTTAAACAGCGCACCCATGCATTCCTTATTACCAAAATTAATAGGTAGTAGATTACGAAAAGGGTTTGAAGCCTTTGGTAAAAAAATGAAAGGTTATTACACCGAAGAGGCTAATATAATTGGTGTAGAATCTCGTACAAGTTCGCCAGTAAATATCCCAAGAACCGAAACTTTGGCACATCCAGAAATATTAAACCTGTTTCCATGCGGAGAAGGTGGTGGATATGCTGGTGGTATTATTAGTGCTGCCATGGATGGCGAACGTTGCGCTGAAGCTGCTGTGGTTGGCTTATAAACAGAACAACTATTCCTTCTTTTTATATAAAAAGAACGAAGATGCATTTTTAATGAAAAGAGAATTATTTATATAAAATGAAGACTTTATTCGATTTTCTAATAGTTACGAGTCTTAGTAATGGTCTTACTTCTTTTTAAAGAATTTATTCCTATTTTTGCCTTTCAAAATTAAATCAATGAAAGCATATATTTTCCCAGGTCAAGGTGCTCAATTCTCAGGAATGGGCTTAGATTTATACGAAAAATCGCCTGAAGCGCAACATTTGTTTGAAGATGCAAATGGCATTTTAGGATTCAACATAACAGACATCATGTTTGAAGGTACTGCCGAAGCTTTAAAAGAAACTAAAGTTACCCAACCAGCTATCTTTTTACACTCGGTTATTTTAGCTAAAATGTTAGGAGACCAGTTTAAACCAGATATGGTTGCAGGACATTCTTTAGGCGAATTTTCTGCATTGGTTGCCAATGGTGCTCTAACTTTTGAAGACGGCTTACGTTTGGTGTCTAAACGCGCTTTAGCAATGCAAAAAGCCTGTGAAATACAACCAAGTACTATGGCTGCCGTTTTAGGTTTAGAAGATGCTGTGGTAGAAAAAATATGTGCTAATACTCAAGGTATTGTTGTTGCAGCAAATTATAACTGTCCTGGACAGTTAGTAATTTCGGGAGAAATTGAAGCCATAAACAAAGCCTGCGAAAGCTTAAAAGAAGCTGGAGCAAGACGTGCTTTAGTCCTGCCTGTTGGTGGTGCATTTCATTCTCCATTAATGGAGCCTGCTCGAGAGGAATTAGCTGCTGCTATTGAAAATACAACGTTTAGCAAACCTAATTGTCCTATTTACCAAAACGTAACAGCTACTGCGATTAGTAATGAAGCAGAGATTAAAACTAATTTAATATCTCAATTAACAGCTCCTGTACGCTGGACACAATCTGTAGAGCAAATGATTGCAGATGGTGCCAGTTTATTTACAGAAGTTGGTCCGGGAAAAGTGTTACAAGGCTTGGTAAAGAAAATTAACAGAGAAGCAGAGACTGCTTCTGCAACTATAGAAAGCGCCTCTTAATTATAAAACAAGCATGTTAAACATTTTAGCACTCATGATAGTGACTAATAACAAACAGCATGTGACCTTTGAAAAAAAAATAGATATAGATCCATGAAAAACAACAGAACGCTTTTTATCGTTTTACTTATTATTTTAAATATTGCATTAGACCAGATTTCTAAATTCTGGGTAAGAGCCAATGTTGTAGCAGGTAGCAAATCTCAAATAATTGGTGATTACTTTACGTTGCATAATGTAGAAAATAAAGGAGCTTTTTTAGGTTTAGGCAGCGACTTTAGCCCTATTTTAAAAATAGTACTATTAAATGTTTTACCTATTATTGTGTTAACATTAGTACTCTTTCATATTTTTAGAGATAAAACTTTAGATAAGTTTTCGCTTATAGGTTTTTGCTGTATTATTGGTGGAGGAATTGGTAATTTATTCGATAGAGTTCTTTACGGAAAAGTTACCGACTTCTGGCACATAGATTTAGGAGGTGTGTTTAGAACTGGTATATTTAACCTTGCAGATGTTTCTGTTATGGTTGGTATGGGTTTACTTATATTGGGCAATTTCAAAAGGAAAAAGGCATAAAAAAATCCCGATTCACATCGGGATTTTTTATTGTTATTTCCTCTCCTTATTTTGATAAAACACAATCTTGACAATCTTTTACTTCTCCATAATACGTTTCTCTGTATTTATGTAATGTCTTAATTGAAATGCCCAAGAATTGTTTTTTAATATAGGTCACTTTGGCGTTTAATCGTCCCATTTTGGGAGCGAATCTGTTTTCCTGTTTTGTTCTTCGTTTTACTTGTATCAGTTTCATAATATCTATTTCATTAAGCTACAAAGTAACAAAATATATAAGACCTTACAAAGATTAGATGCTAAGCATTTGTTAATCAAGTCGTTAAATACCAAATCCTCAATCCTAACCGCCTTCAATTGTAACACCCTTAAAAATAGAGAGGTTTAATTGCGAATATTATAATGTAAATTACAATGTTTGTTGCCATTTCCAAGCAGAAAGCATGGCATCGTCCAACGTTAATTGTGCTTTCCAGCCCAAAATACTATTTGCTTTTTTTGTATCTGCATAGGCTTCAACTATATCACCCTCTCGCCTTTCTACAATTTTATAGTTTAATTGTTGGTTAGAAACACGTTCAAAAGATTCTATGACTTCCAATACCGAGCTTCCTGTTCCGGTTCCTAAATTAAAGACTTCAAAAGGTGTTTCGTTTTTTTTCTTTAACAAACGTTCAAGAGCAACCACATGGGCTTTAGCTATATCTACAACATGAATATAATCACGAATACAAGTACCATCCTTGGTAGGATAATTATCTCCAAAGACCGCTAACTGCTCGCGTATTCCTGCAGCTGTTTGTGTGAGAAATGGTACTAAATTTTGTGGCACTCCAATAGGTAATTCTCCTATTTTAGAAGATTCATGCGCACCTATTGGATTAAAATAACGTAATGCAATGGCGTTAAAATTAGCGTTAGCATTGCAAGTATCCTTTAAAATAGATTCTCCAATTTGTTTTGTATTACCATAAGGAGATTCCGCTGGTTTTACTGGTGCCGATTCTTGAATTGGCATGCTATCTGCCTGACCATAAACTGTACAAGAAGAACTAAATATAAAATGAGTTAATGGTCTGTTATTTAATTCCTGTAGTAAGTGTATTAGAGTATTAACGTTATTTTCATAATATAATAATGGGTTCTCTACACTTTCTCCCACTGCTTTACTTGCTGCAAAATGAATAACTCCAGAAATGTCGTTATGCTTGTCGAAAAAATCTTTGGTATCTTGTTTGTTTCGCAAATCGAAATTCTCAAATTCAGGCGTTTTTCCGGTAATAGATACAATACCTTGCAGCACTTTAATTGAAGAATTAGATAAATTATCTATAATAATAACTTTAAACCCGGCTTCCTGCAATGCGACTACGGTATGAGAACCAATATATCCTAATCCTCCAGTAACTAATATTTTAGACATTTTAAATCGATCTTTAAATGTATTCCTTAACCTTTCGACAGCTATAAAAATAGTCTGCTTCTACGTATGAAAGCACGCGCTAATTATTATCAATAAAATCGATAACTGTTTTTGTTATATAGTTTATTTGCTCGGTATCTAATTCGGTATGCATTGGTAAAGAAATTACTTCTTTCACCAATTGGTTGGTTACTTTAAAATCCGCTTCATTGTAACGCGAATCTTTATAGGCTTTTTGATTGTGTAAAGGAATTGGATAATAGACACCACATGGAATATTATTAGCATTTAAGTGTTGCACTAATGCATCTCTATCTGCGTCTTTAATTTTTAAAGTATATTGATGAAATACGTGGCAATCGCAAGTATCGCAAATACCTTCACAATTATTTACAGTTTTCGGTGTAATTATTTTTGGATGATTTTCAAAAGCTTTGGTGTAGGCTCTTGCGGCATCTCTGCGTTTATTATTATAGGTGTCTAAATGTGGTAATTTAGCATCTAAAACGGCTGCTTGGATAGAATCTAATCGTGAGTTGACTCCAACCACATCATGATGATAACGCTCATACATACCATGATTAACAATACCTCTAAGCGTATGGGCCAAATCGTCGTCGTTTGTAAAAATGGCACCACCATCTCCATAACAACCTAAATTTTTAGAAGGGAAAAAAGAAGTAGAAGCCACATGACCAATTGTTCCAGACATTGCCTTTTCACCTTTACTATTGGTATATTTTGCGCCAATGCCTTGTGCATTGTCTTCTATTATATATAAATCATGTTCTTTAGCTAAGCTCATTAAAGCCTCCATATTGGCACATTGCCCAAATAAATGTACAGGAACAATTGCTTTTGTTTTTGGTGTTATCGCCTTTTTTACAGCTTCAATGTTAATATTAAAATCGTCGGGATTTACATCCACCAATACTGGTGTTAAGTTTAAAAGTGCGATAACTTCTACAGTTGCAGCGAAAGTAAAATCGGCAGTAATAACTTCGTCTCCGGGTTTTAATCCTAATCCCATCATTGCAATTTGTAGCGCATCGGTTCCATTAGCACATGGAATAACGTGCTTAACTCCTAAATAATCTTCTAAGTTTTTTTGAAACTCATGAACCTTAGGTCCATTTACAAAGGCTGTAGTCTCTAAAACCTCTTGAATAGAGTCGTTAACTACGGTTTTTATTTCGGCATACTGACCTTTAAGGTCCACCATTTGTATTTTTTTCATAAAACGAATTTACAAAATTCACAAAAGCAAACCAATGAATTATGTATTTTAGCACAAAGCATTTTTTAAGTTGAATTTATTATACTCTTTAGGACTTTTTTTCGCCAGTTTTATTTTAAGAATTATTGCTCTTTTTAACCCCAAAATTAAACATGGTGTAGAGGGTCGTGCAGTAACTTTTAAAAAATTAAAAGCCAATATTACTGCGAAAGATAAAATGCTTTGGTTTCATTGTGCATCATTAGGAGAATACGAGCAGGGCTTACCTGTATTTACAGTATTAAGAAAAACATACCCTCACCATAAAATAGTTTTATCTTTTTTTTCGCCATCGGGTTTTGAGATAAAAAAAAATGCGCCTTTTGCAGATGTTGTAGTTTATCTTCCGTTAGATACTAAGGCTAATGTTACTCGTTTTTTAGACATAGTACAACCAGAATTAACTGTTTTTGTAAAGTATGAAATCTGGCCTAATTTTTTAAACGAATTGAAAAGACGAGAGCGAAAAGCTATTTTAATTTCTGCAACGTTTAGAAAAAATCAATCTTTATTTAAATGGTATGGAAAACGTATAAAAGAAGCTTTATTTGCTTTCAATCATATATTTACCCAAAACGAATCATCTAAAGTGCTATTAGAAAATATAGGTTATACCAATGTTACTGTTTCGGGTGATACAAGATTTGATCGTGTTTCTAATCAGCTAAACCAAGATAATACTTTAGACTTTATTTCAGAATTTAAAGATAATAACTTATGTATTGTAGTTGGTAGCTCATGGCCAAGCGACGAAAAACTTATTGTTAACTACATTAATACCTTTACAGCAAGCGATGTCAAGTTTATTATAGCGCCTCATAATATTAAGGCGTCACAGATTGAACGCCTAAAACAAAGTATCAATAAACCTTGTGTGTTATTTACCGAAAAAGATAGTAAACAACTTTCAAAATATCAGGTTTTAATAGTTGATACCATTGGTTTACTAACTAAAATATATAGTTATGCAGACATTGCTTATATAGGTGGTGCAATGGGAGCTACAGGTTTGCATAATACATTAGAGGCTGCCGTTTTTGGAATTCCGATTGTAATAGGGAAAAATCACGAAAAATTCCCAGAGGCACGAGCCATGATAAATAATAGAGGCATGGTTTCTATTAGTAATCAAAAAGAAATAAACGAAGCTCTCACCCAATTTATTAGTAACCATTCTATTAGAAAAGAATTTGGATTAAATAATAAAAATTTTATTAATAAAAACAAAGGTGCCGTAGTCCAAATTCTTAACTTTTTACGTATTTAAGCTAAATTATGTACATTTTACATAAAAAGCTGAAAAAATATATATTGAAAATGTTAAAATTAATTTTCAAAATAGTATTTTCACAGCCTAAATTAATTTTAAACCCAGAACCAATGAAAAAATTATTATTAAGCGCTGCATTATTATTAGCATTAAGCGTAACATTTACTTCTTGTAGAGAAGAAAACAAAACCGACGCAGAAAATGCAATGGAAAATACAGGAGAGGCAATGGAAAATGCTGCTGAAGAAACTGGAGAAGCTGCAGAAGACGGCTTTGAAGCTACAGGAGAAGCAATGGACAATGCAGTAGAAGAAACTGAAGAAGCTGCCGAATCTGTTGGAGACGCTATCGAAGAAGCAACTGATAATGATGACAACAATTAATTAGATATTTCTAATAATAGTTACAAAAGCCCAATCTTAGGATTGGGCTTTTTTGTTATTAATTTTTAGTCGTTAATTTACAAAACTATTATTTTGACGTTTGAAAAATGAAATGTTATTCCAAAATAAGTCTCAATAAATAAAATGTTCTATCCTCACTCAGCAACGTAAGTATTTATATAACTAAAAAAAGCCTTAAAATCTATAAATAGATTTTAAGGCTTTTTTAGTGTCTTGTTATTTTTAATTTATCGCAGGACAGTTACAACTGTAACGCTCTTTTGCACAACCAAAATTATAACCTAAAGTTAACTGGTGGAAACCTCCATTATTAAATACTACAGAATTTGCTTGATAGCTATACGTATAAGCAAAAACAAAATTATTTAGGTTAACTCCTAAAAGCGGTGTTATGTATTGTAATTTTTGGCTACTTACACCTGAACCGTCAACAAACTCAGCACCATCTAAACTTCTTCTATAAGATATTCCTCCCCAAATTTTTCCAAAATCCATAGTTTTGTATGCTTTTAGATTAACATCAAAAGACGCCTCTTCTGTAGCATCTCTGTACATAAACATCACAGATGGTTCAAAACTCCAATCGTTGTTGTAGCTGCTAAAGGTATTACCTACTGAAACCAAATAGGTTCTTAAGTTATTATAACTCAATCCTTGCTCGTTAAAGTTTACTCCTTCATTTTCTAATAAGTTTTTAACTGTGGCATGAGCATAAAAATTATATAAATGATATGAAAACCCAAAATCTACATTAAAATTAGTAGCAGATTGTTCAATACCTGCAATGATTGGATCAAATCCATCTTGTAAAAATGTAGTTTCGTCTAATTTATATTGAATAGCTCCTAAGCTCAATCCAAAAGATAGCATATTTAAATCTACTTCATTTCTTGAAAATAAAATATGATACGCATAAGTTAAATAAGCTCCTGTTTGAGAATGGTAACCATTTTTATCTGAATATACAATACCACCAATACCAGATTGAGACTCTCCAATTCTTCCATTAATACTAGCTGTTAATAAAGCAGGTGCATCATCGTCACCAAACCATTGTTGACGCCCAGTAATTCTAATTTTAGAACAATTAGCAACACCTGCCATAGACGGGTGAATTAAATAATAATTGTCTGTTAAGTAATCTGAATAAACTGGAAGTCCTTCTTGCGCTTCAGCAATCTGGAAGTAAAAAAATACTGAAACTGCTAATATAAATAACCTTTTTAATCTCATAATCTCTTTTTTCAAGGTAGATGTTGGTTCAAAATGAATAGCTAACGCTATTATAACTCTGTTTTCTCGAATAAATTATATCGATGCCAAATATATAAATTTACTTTTTAAAATAAGACACACAAAAGTTAAAGCTAACAATATAAAAAGGATTTAACAAAAAAGCTAAAGATTAATATATTGTAGTGCTACCTTTTAATTTTCAAATATATCGATATCTGTACTTTCTTTTAGTATTTTTGCAAAAAATTTTATCATAAATGAAAGCTTTTAAAGTCACGACCCAAAAAACTTCTAATCCTTCGATTTTAAAATTTGAAGTCAATCAATTTATAACACAACATCAAAGCTTCGAATTCAATAATATAGACGAAGCGAAGGCTTCTCCTTTAGCTCAGCAATTGTTTTATTTACCTTTTGTGAAAAAAGTATACGTAACAAGCAATTTTATTGCGATTGAACGCTTTAATATTGTAGAATGGGATGATGTTAGCAGTGAAGTTTGCGAACAAGTTGAAAACTATTTAAACTCTGGAAATACAGTAATTAATCAAGAACTTGCTCCTAAAAAAACGCCCGTTACAGTCTACGCAGAGAGCACACCAAATCCTGCTGTAATTAAATTTGTGGCTAACAAAAAAATCGCTACCGCAGCTTTTGAATTTACCTCAATAGACATGGCAACATCGTCTCCTTTGGCTACTGAGTTGTTTCATTTCCCTTTTGTAAAAGGGGTTTTTATCGATGAAAATTATGTTTCCGTAACTAAATATGATGTTGCAGAATGGAATGATATTACCAATCAACTTCGCGAATTTATAAGAAGTTACATTGAAGATGGAAAAGAAATAATTTCAGCCAATGCTCCAGAAGCCATTGAAAAATCAACTGAAAAAGTTGAAGCTCATTTTGAAACTTTAGATGATACCTCTAAAGAAATTATAAATATCTTAGAAGAATATGTTAAACCAGCCGTTGCAAGTGATGGCGGAAATATACAGTTTCAATCTTACGATGAAAATACCAAAACGGTAAATGTTATTTTACAGGGTGCCTGCAGCGGTTGTCCTTCCTCTACATTTACTTTAAAAAATGGTATCGAAAACATGCTTAAAGAAATGCTTAAAGGAAAAGTAAACGCCGTTATTGCAATAAACGGATAGTTTCTTTATAATATTAACAATGTTTTAGCCTTCCTAATAAATGACATTTTGATAAAAAATTGTAATTTAGGTTCTATTATTAATTAAAACCAAAAAATTATGGCAGTATTAAAAGTTATTGAAGTATTATCAAACTCTGAAAAAAGCTGGGAAGATGCAACAAAAAAAGCAGTAAGCCACGCCTCTAAAAGCGTTAAAAATATTCGGTCGGTATATGTTAAAGAACAAAGTGCGAGTGTTAAAAACGGTGAAGTAAGTGACTTTAGAGTAAATGTAAAAATTACTTTTGAAGTAGATTAAATTTTAACTACACATCTTCTATAAAGAAAAAGGAAATAAATTTATAACACTAAGCCAGAACGCACATTCGTTCTGGCTTTTTTAATTTTCAATTACATAAACATACAAATATTTTAGCATTCACGACCACAAAAAAATGCCTGAACTCTCGTTCAGGCATTTTATTATTTACAAACAGTTGTTTTTTATTTTAGCGTTTAAGCGTAAAATG
>NZ_JBSHNQ010000066.1:0-120947 GCF_053604665.1 Lacinutrix chionoecetis | reverse complement strand
TGACCTGATTCTATTTCTCCAACAACTTGAAGCTTAAAAGAAATTGAATAATCTTTTTGGGTACGCTTTACATACCCAGTGTTTTCTGATGGTTTCATTACACTAATGTTTTAGTGTATCGCTATTTCAGGACGGGACAATCTTTTAATAAAAAAAACCTCAAATATAAATTTGAGGTTTTTTTTATGCGATTATATGTAACTTGTATTAACACAAAAAGCTCAGACATTACATCTGAGCTTTTATTTATAAAGTAATTTATCTTCCCATTAATTACTTTATATGTTGAAGAAAGCACTTGCTCATTTAGTTAAGACAATAAGCAAAGTACTTTCAAATCAACCAACAAAAAACAAACAAAAATTATTTTTCTAATTAATAGCGTATCGATTAGATCTTTGTTGGATTATTTATCTATTGTACAATACCTACGATAAAAAGTTAAAAGCGGTTTTAAAAAAGTAGCCTTATTTTCTAATTAATTTATGAATAAAGCTAAAATGCTAACTACAAGCGTTATACAATTTATTTGACTTATGAATTAATCTTAAAATTGATAGGTTACAGTTGCTTTTGCATTAAACGGCGTACCTGGAGTAAAATGAATTTCTTCTACAGATTCTGTTTCATTTTGTAAACGCGACTCTGTTAAAAACTGTGTTTCGTTCCAATCTGTATCGAACAGGTTTTCTATTTCAATGCCTACAGTAATTTGCTTGCTAAATTTGTAATTTAAGTTAAAATCGGTTACAAAATAGCCTTCGGCAGTTACAGAATAGTCCTCGTTTGCTGGCCTGTCGTCCAACCAACGATAACGTATTGCACCTGAAAAACCATTAAAATCATTTAGTGCTAATCCTCCTACTAACGTAAAACTTGGCGCTAATGGAATATAATCTTCACCATCTGCCTCTTCTGTACTTCTTGCCTTTGTTAGTGTTGCATCTGTATTAAAGTAGAGATATTTGTTTAATTGGTATCTTAAACCTAAATCAAGACCTAAGCGTTCTGTTTTTCCACTTGGTTCAACTATTCCTGCATCTCCAACATACACAAATTCCTGTTCTAAAAACAAATACCAGGCAGTGGCATTAAGTACTAAGGAAGCGGTTGGTTTCCAAATACTTCCAAAATCTAAACCGTATGCTTTTGGCAATACATCTTTTCCTTGGTTGCTTACCACAACTCTTGCATCGTTAGAGTGAAAGCCGATTCCCGACTTTAAAAACCATTGTAAGTTGTTGTTTTGCTGAAACTGAAAATTTAACTTTGGTAATAATGCGGTTTTTGTTTCAGATTGTGTATTATAATCTTCAGTTAACGCATCGTTGTATAGAAACTTAAAGTATTCCATACGTAAACCAGGCGTAATTTTAAATTTACCTAAATCAAATTCAGCTGTGTAATATGCAAATGCATTGGTTTGATCGATGTCACCAAGCTGTATAAATTCTAAAGTCGTGTTTCGGTTTAGAGTATGTGATAATTCTACATCATCAACCTTGTCTAAACGCAGTCCAAAACCTGTTGTTGTTTCAATATTTGCATTTCCGAAGGCATTATCCTTATTTACACGAGAGTTAAAACCAAAGATATTTCTATCTTCCTTTTGCTTAATCTGGTCACCATTTACAGGATCATCAAGAAAAAAAGTAAAGTTTGAGTACAACTCAAAATCATAATGAGAATAAAAAACATTAGATTTTATGGTTGTATCGTCATTTAAAAACAATTGATGTTCAACATTAAAATTAGATCTGCTTGTGTTTCCTCCTTCGGTATCATCAATAGCTCCAAAACGACCTATCAATCCACTGTCTACGGCACGTTGTGGTATTTGACCAGAAGCATCCCAACGACTTTTAAAATGCGAAATAGTAGTGGTTAATTTATGTTTTTTTTCTATTAAAGTAGAATACTTTCCTATTACATTTATTCTATTAAAATTTTGAGGCGATATAAAAGGCCCATCACTTTCTATATATTCTAAACCTACGTAGGCACTATGGTTGCTACTTCTATCGGTTAAATTAAAAAGACCAAGAGTTCTTAAAGTATTAAAACTGCCGTATGACAATTTAACGGTGCTGTTTTGTAAATTACTTTTTGTGTTAAAATCTACATAACCAGCTGTTGTAAAATCTCTTGCGCTGGCATAATAAGGTCCTTTACCAAAATCGATACTGTTAATTGTTTCTGGAATAATAAAATGCAAATCGCTATAACCTTGGCCGTGCGCGTGCGAAACATTGTTAACCGGAATACCATCTACATTAATTGAAATGTCTGTACCATGATCAATATCGAAACCTCGCAAAAATATTTGCTCTGCTTTACCTCCTCCAGCATGTTGCCCTATTATTAAACCTGGTACTTTTCTTAGTACTTCTTGTGAAGAATTTAATGGGTTTGTTTTTATGTCTATTTTAGCTAAGGTGCTTAAAATATTTTTTTGCTCTGTTAATACTAATTCTTGAAGCTGAAATATTTTATGATTAAGTTGTATGGTTAGTGTGTTAGAAAAATCGGCTTCATTTAAAACAACTTCTTTTTTGTTATAACCTAATAAGCTAACTGTAATGATGTCTCCTGGTTTACTGTTGTCTAATGTAAACAGTCCATTGTCTGATGTATGGGCATGTGCTTCAGTAATTGCATTAAAAATATAGGCATTACTAATTGGTTTATCGAAATCATCGAAAACGACACCTTTAATTTGTTGAGCAGATATGAGGATTGAACTCAAGAAAAAGACACAACACAATGCATTTTGCAATTTGTTTTTTATAATCTTCATCTTAAGTTATTATAGTTGGTTAATTTTCTTTTCCATTAATGGTCCTAATTCGTAGGATGCTCCAATAAGTTCTTCTTTTAGTGGTTTTAATTCTTTAGTCATACCATTAGCTTTGTAAATTTCTGCTACATGGTATAGTGTTTCTGGTTCGTAAGTTTTGTCAATTACATATTGATTAACAATGTCCAGTGCTTTTTTGTGGTCACCTTTATTGTGGTAATACCAAGCTAATAAATCGTAAGACTGCGGTGTTGCTCTATTTTCTATTTCGCGATTGGCAATAGTTAATGCAGAATCCATACGCTTAGGGTCTTCGGCAAACAACTTTGCATTATAAGCGTTATACATCTCGCCATACTCCTTTTTTTGTACTGCTGCGTTATATTGATCTAAATATTTATTTTTAGAATTGTCATCTTCTAAATACTCAGCAATTTCAGCTTTTAAGAGATAGTAATCTGGTGCATTATATTGCTCTGTAATGGCATTTAATATTCTTAACGCCTCTTCTGGATTACGCTCGTAAGAATATACGATCCATGCAATTCCTTTTTTTGCGTAAGCGTTGTTAGGGTCAAGTTCTAAGGCTTTTAAAAAATAATTGTATGATTTTTCAATTTGACCATCATGACCATAAAAATCGGCAATGTTTGTATAAGACCACTGCTTAATCCCTTTAAGATTTGAAGACTCTGCCTTAGCCATGGCTTTCTCCATGTATTTAATTGCTGCATCAAGATTACCAATATGGTCATTCCATTTGGCAGTTCTGATTAAATAATCGAAGCTATTTAAATCTACAACTTTTTCAAGATACGATTTGGCCTCGTCATAATTACCTAATTCCATATGCACATCAAACAGCATTTTTTGTGTGCTTTCAAGGTCTTCGCCTAAAACTTCAGCTTTTTCTAAAAGTGCTAAGGATTCTTTAAAACGATGTTGTGAGATATAATTTCTGGCTAAAGATCTTAAATGGCCTGCGTTGTTTTCTTTTGTTTTTTCGTTTAGCTCGATTAAATTAGCTTCGGCTCTTACAAGGTTTTCAATATTACCTGTAGCACCAAATAACTGAGATTCTGCACTTGCCAATTTTGCTAAATAAGGAAACTGGCTTGGTGTTTTTTCAAGTTTATTTGCCCAAAACAGATGCTCCTCTTTGGCTTCAGAAAGTTTTTTGTTTTCGGCCGTTAAATAAGCCTCATAGTCTTTTGCATTAGTTATAGTAGCTTTCTCCTCTTTACAATTAAAGAGCAGTGCTAACATTACTATTAAATATAATTGAGTTTTCATGTTGTTGTTTTTGTTGGTGGTTGATTTTATTGTAAAAAAAAACCAGAGCACTTGAAAAAGCACTCTGGATTTTTATTAACTTCTAGTGAGGAGAAGCTAAATATGGGAATGATGCTGAAAATGCTTTATCGTTTGAATCGACATTGTCATCTGATAATCCTGGCTTTTCAGAACCATCTGGTCCACCAAAAATAAGTAGTAACTCTGTAGTAATAACATCATCTGCTAATCTACGTCCTGTAAGAACAGTTGCTGGCATTGTTGTTGGATCGAAAAATGAAGTAGCTCCATCTAAAGATACTGTAAGCACATCTGTTGCTAAAGCCGTTGTAAATTGTGTAGCTGTAAAACCTAAAGCATTTGTTGTATAATCTGGGTTTAATGCTAATAACTTAGCTTCAAAAGGTGCTTGAAAAGCTGCTCCTTGTGCAGAAGGAATAGTCGTATTAAATGTATTTTTACTTCCTGTATTAACAAAAACAGTGTTTATTGCTGGTCTTGCCATTTGGTCATCTTGAGAGTATGTTCCTGTAAAATCAAGTGTTGTTCCTACTGGTGGTGTTGTTGCATCATCATCATTAGAGCAATTAAATGCTACTGCTGAGATTAATAATGCGAACATTATTGTTTTTATATTTTTCATAATTATATGTTTTAAAGTTGATTATTTTTATTTAGACTTAGTTTCTACCCAAGTATTAATTGATCCAGTTCCACCAATCATAGATTTTGGTACTTCCACAACAATAGATAAAACGTTTGTTCCTGCAAATAAATCTGTTCCAGGATCGTTAAAACTTGTAGCATTACCGTTTATAATTTCGGTATACTGCGCAAAATCAAAGAAAAAAGGATCGTCTCTTGGTCCTGCAAAAGCTGTAATACCTGTTGCAGACGTTGCAGTAATAGCATTAGATCCATAAGGTGTAATATCTACTATTGTTCTACTTGCTGTTGCATTAACTGTACTGTTTAAGCCAGTATTTGTTGTATCAAAAGGTCCAAAAATATACATTTTTCCGCCTCTTGGAATGGCTTGTATTACTTTGTCTTCAATGGCGTCTCCATCTGTGTCAATATTAATTTCTACTAATACATTCTCGTCGAATGCTGCGTTTTGCGTTCCAGAACCAGAAGCTAACAATCCTCTAACATTAGCTACAAAAGCAATATTGTCTGTGTCTTGTGCTTGAAATGCATAAAAGTCTGTAATGTCTGTAGAAGAACTCGCTCCTCCTCCGTCAACGGCTGGTGCATCAATGTGATCGGCAGCTACCATAAAGAAACCTGCAATCGCAATTGCTGAAGCTCCTAATAAAATTTTGAATTTTTTCATAATAAATGAGATTTTTTGTTAATTAATTTTTTGGTTCTCACTTCTATTTACGTAATTATATAAATAGTGGTTTTGTTAAACTTGTGTTAACCCGTGAAACCCTTTATAGTTTAACCTGAATGTAGTAAATTTGTTGACTCTAACACTAAAAAAGTGAACCCATCTGCTGTAGGCTGGCTAAAAAAGCAAACTTTAATATTTTATAAAGATTTCTCTAACAAATCTTTAACACTTTCTTTACTTTACAAAGAACTTATCGCTTGCGGATATATATATGGTAGTAATACTAGTGTAGCATTAAACTTGGTGGATAAAGCAGATTTCTCACCAGAAGAGCTTTGTAAAATTAATCATCTTACGGCTTTATTGGTCGTGCATAATGCTTCTCAATCTTCAAACTCATTTATAGAAGACACTATTTCATTTTATAAAAAAATAAGCGCACATAAAAAAGGATTTCTAACTGAGGTAATAACGAGGAATCATACCACCGAAACTTTAGAAAAAATTATTCACAAGCGTATTCTAATAGATAATAACCTCATCGACAAAAGTTTTAATTTTTTTATAACTAATGCCTTGTTATTTATTGATGTGTTGGCTTATAAAGATTTTTTAATTGAAGGTACTATTTCTGAAGACGCCATAATTGAAAAGGAAAGTGCTATTGAAACCATTATTCTAAAAACTTTAAATGCCAAGTCGACAAAATCTAAATATGATTTGGGCTTAATTAACCTGTTCGAACAGTCTTTACGTTACCAACAAACAAAAAAACTTACTTACAGTCAGGCGATAGTTATCTTTAAAACCCCATTAGATAAACAATATCTTCTGGATTTAGCATGCATGGCAACATGGTCTGATAAAGACATAGACGACAACGAACGCTATTTTTTATTTCAACTATGTAAGAACCTCAATCTTAATAGCGAAGAGGTTATAAATGCAATGAAAACCATTACAGCCTTTTACACCGTTTATAAAAAGGATATTGTTTTATTGGGCTCTAAAAATATTGTAAAGTCCTTTTACAATAATTCCAGCATAATGGTGAAAAAGCTAATAACCAGAAATAGCAAGCGCTTATTAAAGGAATTATCTCAAAGTAAAGAGTTAATGCTTTTGTTAAGTAAATCGACCGTTAAAAATTTAACCAAAGAAGAGCAAAAGAAAGTTAACGAGCAATTACTTGATATTTTTAAAGCAATACCAAGTCTGGCTATTTTTTTATTACCTGGAGGTGCATTACTGTTACCATTGGTCATTAAATTTATCCCAAAACTATTACCATCTGCTTTCGATGATAATAGAATTGAAGATTAACGATTGCGAGATCTATTTGCTATGTAGTTATTAATAGCCTCTTTTGTAGTAAACCAATTTCTGCCCTCTTTATGCGCATCAATTTTACCTTGTCTTGCTAATAGGCTAACATATTCTTGACTATAGGCAACATCTGGCTCTTTAACAATATCTGAAATTACCCGATACTCCACATCATTATCTGGCAATGCTGTTAAATAAATGTTGGTTGTACGCTCAAGTGCTTGACACATAAGGAGCATAAGCTTACTGTAATTACCCTTATTAGCCTGATTTAAAGCTGCGTAGTATTTACTCCTGTCATTTTTTAAAATAATAGCAGGAGGAAAACCATGTTTCATAAGTAATAAATTCATGACTAATCGTACGGTACGACCATTACCATCGAAAAATGGATGAATATGTACAAACTGATGATGAAACACAGTAGCCATTTCAATACTATTTAATTGTAATGGATTAGTATTTACAAAATCTACTAATTCATCAAGTAATTGAGATACTTTTATAGCATTTGGAGGCACAAAATTTGCACCAGATATACGAACACCAGCATTTCTTAATCTGCCTGCAAAACCATCTTCTATGGTGCGTAAAACCAAACCATGTAAAGACAATATGTCTTTACTGTTTAATTTATAATCGGGCTTTACTAAAGTATATAAATAGTTAATAGCGTGCTCATGGTTTTTAGCTTCAAAATGCTCGCGAAGCGATTTACCTTTAATAGTAACACCTTCTTGTAAAACCATTTGGGTTTCCCGTAAACTAAGTGTATTGCCCTCGATACTGTTAGAGTTATAAGTCCATTCTATTAATAACGCCTCTCTAATCTTTAACAATGCAGCATTAGGAAACGGTCTTATTTTATTAAGGTGCAGCACCTTGTCTTCAAGACGTAAAAATGTACTGTTTAAATCTTCTCTGTATGTTGTATCTAAAACTTCCACTTAACAAAGATACAAATTTTTTGCAAAAAATCGGTTAACATAAAATAAATATCTATCCGATGTTAAGCTTATTCTAACCAATTTTTAAAGTCCTTAACGCGTTCTCTTGCCACAATAACCTCTTGCTCGTTATATGTATTAAGTTTTATTTGTAAACGGGAATTGGTATAACTTACCATATCTTTAATGGCTTGTATATTAACAAAAAACTTTCTGTTTATTCTATAAAATTGATCTGGTGCCAATTCTTTTTCAAGATTATCGAGTGTGGTATCTAACAAATAGTTTCTTCCTTCTTTTGTATATAAATATGTGCCTTTATTTTCACTGTAAAAGCATTCAATATCTTCTATATTTATAAGTTTTAAATGCTGACCAACCTTAACAGAAAACCGCTTTTTATAATCGCGTTCTATTGGGTTTACCAGCAGTTTTTTAATATCGTTAAAGTCAATAGTTACACTTTGCTTTTCGGGTAATCTGGTTTTAAATTTTAAAACTGCTTTTTCCAGCTCTTCATGATCTATTGGTTTTAATAAATAATCGATACTGTTAAGTTTAAAAGCCTGTAAAGCATACTCATCATAAGCGGTAGTAAATATTATAGCCGAAGTAATTTCTATAGCATCAAAAATCTCGAAAGACAATCCATCACTTAATTGTATGTCTAAAAATATTAAATCTGGATGCTCATGATTTTGAAACCATGCTATAGATTCTTCAACCGAATGTAACATGGTTTCGGCTTCAATTTCCAGCGCCTTTAGCATACGCTGTAAACGCCTTGCAGATGGTTTTTCGTCTTCTATTATTAATACTTTCATATTTTTACTTATCTATTGTTGACTACAGTCCAAATAACTCAGTTTACATTTCACTATTCACTAAAGAAACTATTCCCATCGTTTTTTATCATCGTCCATATACTTTTCCATTTGGCGTTTTTCCCAATCTTTTCCAAACAGCATATTCGAACCAAAAACTGCCACCCAATGAAAAAACAAACCAATGCCCCAAAAAATAGCCGTAGAAAAGGTGCCAAAACTAAAAAATGGCTCGTTAGATTTGCTTACTATCATAACAATAATAAAGATATTTACGCCTATGTAAACCATTAAATGCACATAAAAAGCCTTAATACTATCAACTCTTTTTTTGGCGCGTAAATAAGCTTCTTCTCTTTCAAATCGTTCAACCGAATTATCTTCATCCTGATAAGGTTCTATTTCGTAATTTTTCATGTGTGTTCTATTTAAATCGATTTATGCTTATTGCGTTCTTCTTCCATAAATTTTTCAATTTTACGTTGCTCCCAGTCACGACCTAAAACGCTATCATTTACAAATACCTTGTACGCATGGAAAGCGATACCAATTCCCCAACCAATGGCAGAGAACCAAAACCATTTAAACTCCCAATAGGTTCTGTAATTAATAAATATTAAAAAAGGAATAACTAAGCAATAGGATATTACATTATAATAAAATCCTTTTAGTTCTTCAACATGCTTTCTTGCTCTTACGTAGCTGTCGTCAAATTGTTTTTTTGGTAATTGTCTCATAACTGTTATTTGTTTTGTAAGCATTGGGATAGCAACATTAAACTTTGCTTTATCCTGTGTTATGCTTACTTTTTTGTTTGTTAATAATTGGTAGCGTTGCGTAATATTATTTAAGCCAACTCCACTACTCTTTTTTACAACCTGTTTGGTTTGCAAATTGTTTTCTACTATTAGGTTTCCCTCTTTTTCGTAAATTTTAATATGCAACGGTTTGCTTGCTGTTACAATATTATGCTTTACTGCATTTTCTAATAGTAATTGTAACGATAACGGCACGACCTTACTTTCGGGATTAATTGCCTGTTCTGGGATATCGAAAATAATACTGTCTTCGAACCTCATTTTTAATAAAGACATGTACGTTTTTGCAAATTGCAGTTCTTCGTCAACCGTTACTAAATCTTTGTTTTTTTGTTCCAATACATAACGATAGACTTTAGATAAGCTCGTGGTAAACTTCTGTGCGCTATCGGGATTTTCTTCTATTAAACTGGTTAATACATTTAAACTATTAAATAAAAAATGAGGGTCTAACTGGTTTTTTAATGCATCGAATTTCGCACTTGCCGTACCTGCTATTACTTTTTGCTCTTTTATTTTTCTTTTTTGATACCTGTTGTAAAAATAAATAACATGAAATATAACAACTATAGTCATGGTTATCCACAGACCAAACTGGTAGTTCGATAGTTTTTCGTTTGCAATAAAATAAGTAAAAGTATTACCGCTATAAACAACAGATGTAAATGCTCTTAACAAAAACAATCCAGAAAGTGTAATAACTACAGACCCGACAATGCCAATAACAATCCGTTTTAAACCATCGGTTTCTTTCCATTTTAACTTTTCAAGAAACCCAAAGTACCACATATTGCCAAATCCCAGAACGAAGGCATAAAGCTGGTAAAACCCGAAGTTAATTAAATAAGCTTCTGTAGATTTATCTTTATAATCATCAAAAAAAAAGGTACCAACTATAAAAACCAATGTTCCAATAATAAAGGAGACTATTACATTTTTTGCAGTGTTGTTCATAATATTAAATAAAGCTATTTATTTGTTACAGGATTTTATCATCTCTTCTGCACGCTCCTTTCCCCAATTAGGGTAGAATTGAGATTTTGGTTTAAAGTTAGCAAAAAGTTCTAAGGCTTTATTAAATTCCTTACAAAATGGTTTCGTGTCTTGTCCAAAATACCTGGCGCTTCCAATATTCCATTCGGCTTTATTTAACACCACTCGTGGATTTGTAGGATCTATTTTATACGCTTGCTCGTAAAACTGTGCCACTTTAGGCGCCAGTGTCATCCCATATTTCGCACCATCGCTTGCTACGTAAACCGTATGTAATAACGCCTGCATAACAAGAATTTCGGGATTGTTTTTAGAATTTGTGGTAGCATCGTTAATAAAATCCTGAGCGCGTTTTAATTGTGCATCTAAGGTTTTAGTGTCCTGCAATTTTGTAAAACCATCCAGGATTAAAATCTGCGCCGCATAATAGGATGGTAACCAATTGTCGGTTTCTGCACTGGCAATACGCTCGAAAAGATTTACGGCTTCTTCCGTTTTGTTTTCCTCCCACAGCGCAAATGCTTTTTGCATGCCTGTTTGATATTTGGTTTCGGTTTGCGCTTCAACTTGTGAGGTTAAAAGCATAATAATAAAAAGTGCTAATCTGTACATAATGGTTTGTTTTAAAGGTTAATATTTTGTGTAACATTTTTAGTATTTATAGTGAAAACTGCGTCATTCCAACTTGGTGGACCCATGGTACCACGTGCGTTGTTAGAACATCCGTAATCTTCTTTTGGGATACCTAAAAAATAGGTGTCGAATTTTTTGTTATCGTTTTCATCGTGAAATAATGAAATAGCATAATCACCAGCCTTAACATTTTTAAAAACAATACTTGCGCTATTTCCAGTTACCTTTTGCAGTTTTCCTGTTAGAGGTTTTTTTAAAAATTTAGCTTCGCTATCGTACAGACCAATAATTAAGGAACCTTCAATAACGTCTATATTAGAAATGTTTACTGTAATGTCGTGTTGCCCTGTTTGAGCTATTATATTTTGAAATGAAAATAAAAGTGCTAATACCAAAAGTGTACGTTTCATAGTAAGTGGTTTTTAATGTTACTACAAATATCCTTTACAAATACAGCTTTTTAAAAAGCGATGTACCCAATTGTCGATTTTTAATGCTGAAATGTAAATGTTTAAAATACGGCTGCATAAAACTGAAAAAAAATCCCAAACATTCCGCTTATTAAAAATTAAAAGCAAATAATTTTACTTAACTTTAAGCTGCTATTAATTTAACCCGAAAACCCGCAACAATGGATTTTACGCTTATCGTACAAACAGTTATTGGCATAACTATACTATTTCTAATACTTTTTAATGGGTATTTATACTTTAACGACATAGAAAACGACACCGTCAATTTTCTAATAAAAAAATGGGCTTATAATAAATACTTTTTTCTTACTACTGCTTGGGGTATTTTGGGTGGTCACTTTTTTTTAGGCACTCAAGTACCATTATTAGGACCAAACGCATGGCTTCCTGTAATTTTAGTTGTGGTGTTATTAATAGCATTACTTATTATTGGTTTAAGGCAAGACAAAGATTTTGTAATGAAACGTCGCATACAATTTCTCCTGCTTATTTTAGGAGCCGTTTACGGTCATTTTTTCTGGTCGCAACGTCATTTAGATTATTTAGATTTTTTTAATTAATGGCTATGCAAAACCTGGAAACCTATTTAGAAACCCATCCTAAACTTATACGCATTGTACAATACATCCTTATTGGTTTGTTTGTGGTGCTAATTGTTTTCGATATTATTTTGGCAGCTACAGATAATATTACCATTAGCGAAGTTATTAAAGGTGAAACCGAAAAAGCCTTTTTTGTCCTCACCTATTTTTGGGGCGTGGTTGCTATGAATTTATTTATAACCCGTAAAGGCAAAAAACGCATTCACGAAGTCGCAGGCACCATTATAATGTTGGTAATCGCTGCTATTATTTATTTCGCCAAATTAGGACCATTATTAATTGAGTGGGTTGCCGAAATTCCAAGCCGTCCAACCCAAAACGAAATACGTATAGCACATGGCATTTCTATGGCATTTGGAATGCTTATTGGCTATTTATTTTGGCGCCAGGATCATGTGGAATAGTGGTTAGCAATTTGTCCGTCTTAGCTTGTCGAAGACTTTTAAAATAAGTAGTTAAAGTAAAAACACTTACACAAGCTCAGTGAGAGATAACGCACTATTTGTATTTGTAACGCTTAGCGGAATATTTAGTTAAACATTAGCTAAAAAAAAGAAAACAAAAAATGAAAATAAAAAAATACAATATTATAAAACAGCTTATACTCGCAATAAGCTTCCTCTTGTTAGCCAATTGCAAAACCTATTTAGCACCAAGTTACGACCAGACTATTGTAGATAAATCTACCGAAGCCACCACCAAAACCTTTCAGTTTTTTGCTTCAATTGCTGGCGGAACCGACAAAACCAATTTTTTTAATCGTGAAGATACCTACAACGCACTTATTGGGCAGTTTGAAACCTTAAAACTCCTCGCCAAAGCACGACCAGTACCAAGCAATAAAACCACCCAAAACATAAACAAACTCTTAATAGAGAAAAACAAACCCACCAGCACAGACGATTACCCAAGTGCATTTGCTTTTAACCGTATTGTAGAAAATCTGGTAAAAATGAAAGAAACCGACCAGAAATCTGGATTAAAACCATTTGTAATACAAGCCTTTAAAGGTGAAATAACAATATTTCTCGACCAAGCCATAACCTACGAAAGCTTTTTAAAACGATAATTTTTTATGAATGCAACAACCGCCAACCTGTTAGACGATATTAAAAACGTCGCCTCCACTATATTAGAAAAAGACGTCGCTTTAGTAAAAGGCTTTAGCGAGCGCCAGGTAGAAGCCATTGCCAAGCAAACCCTGCTTATAAAAGGAGGTATTGCCACTGGCGAAATTGAAGACGACCTCATCGCTTTCTTCCTCGACGGGCTAAAGGCCATGGTAACCAATTTTGCAAACACCCTAAAAGGCATTTTAAAAGTAATTTTAGAAAAAATGTGGAA
Organism: Lacinutrix chionoecetis; assembly: GCF_053604665.1. Classification (NCBI taxonomy): domain Bacteria; kingdom Pseudomonadati; phylum Bacteroidota; class Flavobacteriia; order Flavobacteriales; family Flavobacteriaceae; genus Lacinutrix; species Lacinutrix chionoecetis. The sequence goes on along the minus strand of NZ_JBSHNQ010000066.1, from coordinate 107,558 downwards.
TGGCATTGTAGCTGTACTTTACGAGGCTATTGGCTTGTTTCCTGTTTAAAAAAACAGGATTTTTCTCTGTTTTAAAAATACGTAATTTTACGTATTTGTTTTCTTACGTTTTTGGTTTAGATTGCATCTATATAAGATTAACGTTATTACTTAAAGCTCCTGTTTATGTTATCTTATATAATTAAATATTATTTTAAATAGATATTAGTATTAAATTAACCTAAACCATCCATCATGAAACTAAAACTACTATTTACTATTTTTATTTCAGTTACATATTCTATCTCAGCTCAAAATGTGCCGTCTTTTAAAATAACAGATAACCCAACAGAAGGTAAAATTTTTATTGCAGATTCAATAACTAAAGAAAACGGCAGAACTGTGCTTGATCATTACGAAACATTAAGCAATATTAGGATGAAAAGATTAGTGACCGCTAAAACAGAGCAACAAGATTCTTATAAAGAGGCACTATCTAAATTAAGTCAAAACGCTAGCAACCAATTAGACTTAACAGATTCTGAAATGAAAGCATTAGAAAAAACTTTAAAAAAGACAAAAGATTCAATTTCAAAATTAACACCAAAAATCGATTCGTTATCTAACGAGTATGTAAAAGAATATTTACAATATACTCCCTCTACTTATCTCACTTTTGGTCCTAAAAGAGCGAGAGCCGTTTTCGATATTCTTTATGATAATGGCGGAAAAAGATTTAAAATTCTAAATAATACAGGATTTAATATTGGCAATAATACTGGTTCTATTTACTCAGAGTTAGTAAGTGGTAACCTCTCCGTTTTAAGAGTTAGTTTGGGTACAATGATTTCAAGCAGCTCTACAGATAGCCTGGCAGTAGCTAAAGAAGAAGAAGCCTACCAGAGACTTGTTACCAATGGAGGTAATACCGTTTTAAGTTTCGAATATCCACTGGCATATATTCATTCCAGAAATAACCAATTTAATTTTGTTTCCAGAATTACAGCCAGAGGCACAGCCGATTTTCCAGAATTTGGTACAACCACAGAAGATTTTGCCGGAAGCGCAGCAATAGGCATTAATTTTTATGGAGATGCCGCCTTAACAAACAATAAATTAAGATTTTTTGGGACATTTAATTATAGCCAAATATATGGCACCAATGAATTTAATAATAATCTTGGCATTGAAAGTTCAGACTTTTCTTTTGGGCAATTAACATTAGGCTTAGTATTTAATGGTAACATTAAACTTTCCTTTATAATTACAACCTTAAGTTCTGAAGCCAGTTTAGAAAATAGAAATGTTATTGCTGGCGGACAAATACTGCATTAAATAACTATTTTTAAAAGCGTATTACAAAGCATTATAGAAAACTGCAGCATGGTATTGTAGCTATACTTTACGAAGCTATTGGATTATTTCCAGTTTAAAAAACAACCATTTTCTCTGTTTGAAAAATACGTAATTTTACGTATTTGTTTTCTTACAATTTTGAATTAGATTGCGAAATCCATTTTAATTGTAAAGTTAGTTAAGTTCAAAACAACAATAATGTTTTAACTGATAAAATTACATTACAGCAAATTTTTTTAAAAAACTATGAGTACACCTTTCGGCTCGGAAAAAATAATCACGCATAAAGTAAATGACGCTGAATTGAGTACTTTTTTAGTGGGTTTTGATATTAATGATGACGGAGAAATAGAGTATCGTTCGAAACCATTAATTAAAAAACTATCTGACGTAATTTATGAATTTGCTTTCGGCTTTCACGATGGAGAAGAAACTGCTAATAACGAAATATTAAGCAAACTGACTGAAGCAGCTAAATCAATATATAAAATTGATGCTTTCCAAAAAGTTAAAGACATATATGATAATGATGGTTCAATAGATGATGATGTAGAAGATAAATACTTAAGAAGAGGAGAATTTGGCGAATTAATATTACACCTACTTTTAAGAGATTTTCATAATTCCATTCCGTTATTATCTAAAATTTATTTCAAAGATTCTTTTGGGGCTACGGTTCACGGTTTCGATGCAATCCATATTGAGAAAAATTCAAAAACATTGTGGTTAGGAGAGTCAAAATTATATAAAAACGGGAAAGCTGGTATAAAAGCGCTTATACAAGATATTGATGAACACTTTAAGAGTGATTACCTGAATTCTGAGTTTCTAATAGTTTCTAAAAAATTAAAACATTTCGACAATATTCCAGAAAAGGATTATTGGTTGGACTTAATGAGCAAATCATCCAAATTAATTGACCAACTTGACTCTATAAACATTCCATTATTATGCACTTATGATTGTGAACTGTTTAATAAATATTCTGATGAAAATTGTGAGGATTTCAAAAAAGAATATTTAGCAGAAATGAATGAATTAAAACAATATTTTGATGATAATAACAAGCATCCTCTAAAAACAAAATTAAATATTATTTTAATTCTGTTCCCTGTTCAAAATAAAGTGGAATTAGTAAAAGGACTGCACAATAAGTTGTCTCTACTTCAAAAATTAGGAGAATGATTGACGAACTACTTTTAGCAATTCAGAGCAAAGAAAAATTTGATTTTGAGGAAACTTTTGAGGTTTACAAAAAATGTTCTCGACTAATTATCGACGACGAAACTTCTGCTCAAAAAATTATTGTGAATATTCTTGAAGAAAAAGAAAAATTTGAACCTGCATTAAACAATGTGCTTACCGACTTAATAGAAGCGGTCGGCTTTTACCCATATTTAGCTAAAGAAAATTTAGAATTAGATTCTACAGATTCGCTTATACGTCAGGTTTATCACCATTCCGACAACTTGGATAAATTTCTACACGAAGACCAAAAGCATCTTTTATCACTTTTAAACTCAGAAAAAAATGTTGTAGTTAGTGCGCCTACAAGTTTTGGCAAAAGCCTTTTAATCGAAGAATTTGTTGCATCAGATAAATTCAAAAATATAATTATTATTCAACCTACTCTGGCCTTGCTTGATGAGACAAGACGTAAGTTGAAGAAATATGATGAGAAATACAAGATAATAGTTCGAACCTCGCAAGAACCATCAACGGAAAAAGGAAATATCTATTTATTTACAGCCGAAAGAGTTAACGAATACAAGGAATTTCCTCACATTGATTTTATTATTATTGATGAGTTCTACAAATTGAGTTCGCAAAGAGATGATGAAAGAGCCGATTCATTAAACAATGCTCTTCATTATATTTTAAAAACTTTCAATAGTAAATTTTATTTATTAGGTCCAAATATTGATAATATTTCAGATGGATTTGTTGAAAAATATAATGCTGTTTTTTACAAAACTAAATCTTCGCTTGTTGATGTCAAGACAATCGACATTTACTCAAATCACAAAGAAAAATTCGACAAACCTCGAAAATTTAAAGAATATAAAGAGAAAGTTCTTTTTGATTTGCTTTTAGAGCATAAAAACAATCAATCCATTATTTATTGTTCATCGCCAAATAGAGTAAGATATTTATCTAATGAATTCTGTTCATATTTAATCGGTAAACTTGAAGATAATCAGAATAATGATTTCGACATTATACAATGGATAAATGAAAATATTTCAAAAGATTGGAGTTTGATTAAATTGCTTCAAAATAAAATTGGAATTCACGATGGTGCATTGCAAAAACATATAACATCTACGGTTATAGATTATTTTAATAAAGGAGAATTAAACTATCTCTTTTGCACCACAACAATTATTGAAGGCGTTAACACAAGTGCTAAAAACATAGTATTTTTCGATAAAACGAAAGGACTAAATACACTTATAGATTATTTTGACTATTCTAATATTAAAGGTCGAGCAGGTAGATTAATGATACATTATACTGGAACAATATTCAATTTCAATCCTGTTCCACCCAATGAACAAGTAATTATTGACATCCCATTTTTTGAACAAAATCCAAACTCTGATGAAGTGTTAATTAACTTGGAAGAGGATGAAGTTAAAAACCTTGATTCGGAACAATATGAAAGAATCAAACAAATTCCAACTGATGAAAAAGAAATCATTAAAAGAAATGGCGTTCAAGTTAACGGCCAAAGAAATATAATAGAAACCATTAGAGAAGATATAAAAACTAAATATGACCTAATAACTTGGACGAGAAACCCAAATTATGCACAACTCAATTATTGTCTGAACCTTGGATGGAAATTCTTAATGAAAAAAGGAGAATCAAAATCTCTTGGCATTGGAAGATTAGTTAATAAAACATTTAATTATGGCCTTCATCAAAGACTTGGTCGCTTAATAAGTTCAGATATTGAATACATAGTTGAGTGTGTAGAATATTATAATCAACACAAAGAAAATATTACTGATGAAATAATTAAGAATAAATTTTCTTTTGGCAAACGATATAATGATAAAACCGAATTAGAAATTATGGAGGAAGTTATTATGAATAACTTTCAAATTCAAAAACACTGGTTTCAATATAAAATTCCTAAATGGTTATCAGTAATCAATTCAATTCAAGAATTTGTATGTAACGAAAAAGGTATTAGAGCTGGTAATTATAGTTACTACACTAATTTAATTGAAAATGAATTTCTGAGAGAAAACCTTACAATTTTATCGGAATTTGGAATTCCAAGTTCTGCAATCCGTAAATTAGAAAAGCTAATTCCTTCTAATATAAAACAAGATGATGTAATAAAATTAATTAGAAATAATAAAATATATGATTCAGAAAGATTTATAAAGTATGAAAAAAATAAGTTAGAAGACGTATAGTGCTAATATTACGCACTTTAATATTATGATAATTCAACTTAAAATCATTCAACTGGTAACTTTAATCTTTAAAATAATTTGTCAAAAGAAACAAGACAGTATTAAGCTTATGTCAACACTAGAACAATATGCAAAAATAATTATAAAAAATTCCGAGGACTTTTTAGAAGTAAGTAAAGAGATTTCTATTTTTTCGGAAGACAAACTCCACTTGTTACCAAATCACTTTGATGATATTGTTAACTTATGTATGTTATGTTGCACAGGTAATTTAGAATTAGCTATTAATCTTAAAAACGCTACTAAAGCTGAAAGCGAATACGAAGAACGCTATCTTATAAAACAACTATATTTAATTGTTTACGAATTATCTACAACTTTAGATAAAAATTCTAAATCGATAAATAACTTACGTAATAATGACAATTTTATAGTATTACACAAAAAATTTAATAAAGAATTTAAAGCCTTTAAAAAAGAATATTCTTATCAGAATGAGTTACCAAAATTTAGAAACAATGCTGTAGCACATTTTAAACCTGACATACGGTATTACCATAAATTAATTGATGACATGTGTATTGATAAAAGTCTTGAAATGGCGCAAAGTTTTATGACTGTTTTATCTTCGCTTCAAAATGCTTTAACTCATTATTTTAATAACGTTATAAAGAATAATACTTCTAATAAAAAAAGCAAAATAGACTTTGCAAAGATGAGTCAAACAGAGAGCTTACAAGTTTTAAAAGACTTGAATAAAGGTGTATTTCCCTACAAATTATCCAACTGATTATCCGTTCCTTTTTCACTAATCGTCCAAAAGAAGCCTACAAAAAAGAACTGGTCTGCAGCTGGTTGTAAAGCGCGTCTGGCAAAATTATTATTTACATCTGGCGTATTGGCATATTGGTAACCGTTTATATTTTTTAAGCCCAAGACATTATTTACAGAGCAATAGAGAATTTTTTGTGGGCTTAATAAATAAGCCCAATTAAGACTTAAACTGTTATAACTTTTGGTTTTTGCATTTAAAAAACCGGCTTCGTTTGGGTTGGTGTAGGTTCTTCCAGAAGCAAAGGCATAGCTTAAACCTACCTGGCTTTTCCAATCGCTAATCCAGTATTTACCAACTACACTTAAATTGTGCGTGTTCGCAAAATTAGGCTGCGCTGCTGTTGGGTAGTTTTTATAATCGCGCTCAGTATCTAAATAGCTGTAACTTACCCAATAGTCTATATTTTTTATGCTTTTATTATCGCGATAAAAAAGGTCTAAACCTTTAGCAAAACCGCTTCCTAAGTTGTTATAATTACTATCAAAACCCGTAAACTGGGTATCGTACTTTACTAAATTATTGTAGTTTTTGTAATAGGTTTCGGCTCTAAAAAGTCTGCCGTCGTTATTATACTGGTAGTTTAAAATGTAATGCTGTGTTTGTTGTGCTTTTAAATCCTGCTCAAACTTTAAAATACTACTGTTTGGGTTTTGGTAAAAATCGCCATACGCTAAAGACACCTGGCTTTTTGCGCCTGTTTTATATGCCAGAGAGAGTCTTGGCGATACGGTTGCCTGGTTAAACAGTTCGCTGTATTCGGCACGCAAACCTGCTTTTAGCGCTAATTTGGTTGAGAAAATAATATCGGCTTCGGTAAACGCAGCAGTAATATTATTATTAAAACCGTAGTCTACAGATGGTACAAGTTCGTTTTGGAATGCTTCATTAAAATGGGTGGCAAAATATTCGGCACCAAAATGAAGTTTAAAACGGTTATTAAAGCTTTTACGCAGTTTCAGTTTGGCGTGTAACGAATTTTCGGTATCGTCTATGGCATTGGCATCAATAGCCATGTTGTTCTTAGCATGTGTAAAGCTTAAACCAGTATGTAATTTCCACTTTTTCTCTAAATTGGCACTATATGAACCGTTTAGATACAGGTTAGCATTTTTTAGTTTAAAACGTAATCCTTCTGGTAGATTTATATCTTCTTGTACGAGTTCAAAATTTGTAGCATCGAATGCAGAGTATAACTTAAGCAATCCGTTGTTGGTTTTGTATCTGTAAACCGCTTCACCAGAAATAGTTTCGAAGGGTTTTTTCCAATCGTTTCTATCTTTAAAAACGGCTAAATAAGGTGCCAAATTTATATACGAGGCATTTACACTAAACGAGCTTCGCTCCCACTTTTGGGTGTTACCAAGTGTTGCGCCAAGCGACATGATGCCAATATCGGTTTTATTTTGGTCGGGCTCGTCTATGGTATTTAATAGTAATACGCTGGATAAGGCTTGCCCAAATTCGGCACTGTAACCACCTGTAGAAAAGGTAATACCATCGAATAAAAATGGCGAATAGCGTCCGCGTGTTGGTGTGTTATTTGCAGAAGGTGTGTAAGGTGTAAACACACGAATACCATCGATAAAGATTTGGGTTTCTTCGGCTTCGCCTCCACGTACAAACAGTCTGCCATCTTCGGCAACCGTTGTCGTGCCTGGCAAGGTTTGTAATGCACCAACAAAATCGCCCAATGCACTGGCTGTGGTTACCACATCCATAGACGTTAGCGCAGAGACTTTACTATTATCGCCTGCTGAAAACGTGCCTGCCGAAAGCACCACAGCATCTAAAGCGCTAACATCTTCACGTAAAACAATGTTTAAGTTGTTTAATGTAGAACTATCACTTGTTATCTGGTAAGTTTCAAATGAAATAAAGGAAACGATTAAGGTTTGTGTGCCAGTTTCGTCGGTTTTAAATTGAAACACGCCTTGGGTGTTTGTAGTCGCACCATCGTAAGTACCTTCCAAATACACATTGGCACCTTCTATGGGATTGTTTTTGGCATCGGTAACTGTACCGCTAATGGTTTGTGCAGTAAGTTGAAAACTTAGTAATGTGATTAATATTGCGGTAAAAAACTTCATAATTGTTGGTTCTTTGTAATTGCTGGTTCAAAGATGCAACGGAAGCTTCTGTTTTAAAATTTGTTATTACCGAAGTGTGGTTTTCTTATGACGAATTGTTACTTGACTTAGTCTTGGTCTACCAACAGGCAGGTTGGTAATGCCGATAGCTAATCGGGTTTATTGTATGGTCTGATAATAAGTCGTGCAGCTTTATCGAAATTAATATAGTTATACGTCCAGTTAAAGAAGATAATAACACGGTTGCGAAAACCAACAAGCGACATTAAGTGAACAAACATCCAGATAAACCACGCAAAAAAGCCTGAAAACTTATAGTACTTTAAATCGACAACGGCTTTATTTCTTCCTATGGTTGCCATCGAACCTTTGTCTTTATAAACAAAAGGTTCCATAGGTTTCCCTGCAATTAATTTTAAAAGATTTTTACCCAATAATTTGCCTTGTTGTATGGCAGGCTGTGCAACTTGTGGATGCCCTTTTGGGAACGCTTCTGTTTCCATAAGGGCAATGTCTCCTAAAGCGAAAACATTATCAAAGCCTTCTACTTGGTTGAATTGGTTTACTTTGTAACGGTTGGAACGTTCTTGTAAAACCGAAGCATTTAAGCCATGTACAGGATCTCCAGTAACACCTGCTGCCCAAATAAGGGTTTCTGTAGCCAAAGTGAGTTTAGTATTTGTGGTTACCGTATTACCATCGTAATCGTTAACTATGGTATTACAATGCACTTTAACACCAAGATCTTTTAAAAACGCAGTTGCTTTTTCTGATGAATGTGTGCTCATAGGTGGCAACACACGATCACTACCTTCTAAAAGATAAATTTGCATCATGTTGGAATCTAAATCTCTGTAATCTTTTGGCAATACATTATTTTTAAGTTCTGCAATAGCTCCTGCCAATTCCACACCTGTTGGTCCTGCGCCAACAATAACAAAATTTAGTAAGGCTTCGCGTTCTTCTTTACTTGTGGCAATGGCTGCTTTTTCAAAATTTTGAAGAATTAAACTTCTAATATTTAAAGCTTGTGCCACCTCTTTCATTGGCATGCTGTAATGCTCTATTTTTTCATTTCCAAAATAATTGGTTTTGGTTCCTGTTGCCAGTACAAGATAATCGTAAGTAAGATTGCCAATACTTGTTTTTATGGTTTTTTGCGTTGCGTCTATGTGTTCTACTGTGGCTAAACGAAAAAAGGAATTTTTATGTTTTTTAAGAATTTTACGTAGTGGATAAGCAATAGAGTCTGGCTCTAATCCAGATGAAGAAACCTGATACAATAATGGCTGAAAAGTATGGTAGTTATTTCTGTCTAACAACACGACTTGTACCTTTTTATTTGCCAGTGATTTCGCAAGGTTTACACCAGCAAAACCACCACCAACAATAACAATTCTTGGGTGGTTACTTTTAGGGATATTCATAAAAAATAAGATTGAAATATGTTATACAAAGATACGCTATATTGCCACTAAAAGCTACAGTTTTACTTCTATAAATTACCACAAATGGAACCTTAATTTGCGTTAGGGATGGAAAGGTTTGTTTGAGCTCTTTTTTATTTTTCTTAAAAAAGCGAGCCTTGAGAGCCCGACTTTTTGCGATGCTGCAAGGTTTTAAAAACCTTGCTGTTATGAGAAAAAAGTAACGCCCAAAAATTTATTGTTTATTCTATGTAACATATCTTACATTTACACTACTTACATAGTAACCTAACCAAAAACATTGAATAAAGAATTAGAACATAGCTTTGTAGAATTGCTGGAGAAACACCAGAACATTGTGCACAAGGTATGCCGTTTGTACACGAATAATTACGACGCGCACAACGATTTGTTCCAGGAGATAACCATACAGTTATGGCGTGCGTACCCAAAATTTCGTGGCGACTCGAAGTTTAGTACCTGGATGTACAGGGTGGGCTTAAATACTGCGATTACATTATATAGAAAGTCGAAACGCACTATTAAAACATCAGAATTTGATGCGGTACAATTTAAAATTAGCGCAGTAGATTATGATGATACCGAAGAACAACAATTAAAGTTGTTGTACAGTGCTGTACACCAACTTAATGATATTGAAAAAGCACTTGTCTTTTTGTATTTAGAAGACAAAAACTATAGAGAAATTAGCGAAACAATGGGTATTACAGAGGTTAATGCTAGAGTGAAAATGAATAGAGTGAAAACTAAATTAAGAACCATTTTAAATCCGTAAGCGTATGGATGAATTAGAACTATTAAAGAAACACTGGCAAAAAGATGCTATAGCGGAAAAACAAATATCCTCTAAAGATATCTACCCAATGTTATGGAAAAAATCGTCTTCGATTGTTAAGACGTTATTTTATATAAGTATTGCAGAACTCATTTTTTGGGTTGCAATTACTTTTTTACCAAAGCTATCTGCTTCTTACAGAGCGCAAGTAGAGGCTACACAAATGAATGAAACCTTGTTAACCAGCTTAACCGTATTAAGCTTTGCTGTTATTATTGTGTTCATTTATTTACTGTATAAGGCTTACAAAAGCATATCGGTTACAGATAATGCTAAAAAGCTAATGGAGAGCATAATAAGCACCCGAAAAGTAATTAAATACTACGTTGGTTATAACCTTATTATGGCATTTGCTTCGATGATTTTAGGCTCTTATTATGCCACCAAAACCGACCCCAAATTAGGTGAGGTTATTACTAAATTAAGTACCAATGGTAAAATTGGGCTTGCCATAGGCATGTTACTTGTTACTGTTGTATTCGTGGTTATTATCTGGCTATTTTATAAATTAATTTACGGTATTTTATTAAAACGCCTTAACCGAAATTATAATGAGTTAAAGAAATTAGAGGTTTAATTATTAGCAGTTGGCAGTTGGCAGTTGGCAGTTATCGGTTATCGGTTATAAATAGTTGGTAATGTAGCTTTAATCACAGGTTGATTGTTTAATGAAAATTGTTCAATGATAATTGCTCAATGATAATTGCTCAACGAAAACACTAACTATCCAACCACTCACGTTGCTTGTTTAACGCTTCTTGTGCTTCTAATTCTTCCTGCGGAATAACCTTTAAAAATGATGGATGTTGCTCGATAGCATATTCAATTTTCTCAACAATACTTGCAATAGATTCGTTTTCGTAATCAATTTCTAAAGGCTTTTTAATTTCGAAAGACTGATAAACGTTTTTCTTTTTTACACGCAATCCTTTTTTATCGAAAGAGCGTCTAAATCCATCAATTACTATCGGCACAACAATAGGTCTATAATGTTTAATTATGTGCGCAGTTCCTTTTCTAATAGGCTTAAAAGGTGTTGTGGTACCTTGCGGAAAGGTAATAACCCAACCATCGTCCAAGGCTGTACTAATCATAGAAATATCACTCATTTTTACCTGCCTGTTTACATCTTGCCCTTTACTTCTCCAGGTACGCTCAATACTAATAGAGCCAACATAGGCTAAAATTTTAGGTAATATTCCAGAGCGCATGGTTTCTTTTGCGGCGACGTAATACATATTTAATTTGGGATTCCACAGGTAGCCAACATTTTTAATAGAATCGTCCCGACCACTTAAACTCGCATTAAACACATGAAACATGGCTACAACGTCTGCAAAATAAGTTTGGTGATTGGAAATAAATAAAACATTAGTATCTGGTAAATCCTTAATAATTTCGGAACCTTCAATTTGCAATTCGTTAAAACCCCGAAAGCGTCTGTGCGACAACACACCAAGAATTCTGATGAGCCATTTTTTTACAAATAATATATGTCCGAAAGGATTTCGTTTAAATAATCCCATAAATTTAAGTCTGCTTAGTATATACAAATGTAGGCAAATACAACTATTTTAGGGCAGAGTTTAACAAGTCTTTCACTTCACTTAGCATCATTGCTGTTGCTCCCCAAACCAAATGATTGTTTAAATTATATGCTGGAACGTTCACTTTTAATCCGTTAGAAGTGGTAACCAATTTCGTCGTTACATTTTTTTCGTTTAAAAAATCTTCAAGATTTATTTCAAGGATAGCTTCCACCTCTTTGTCTTCTTTTACCAAATGTGGCGTTTTATCTACATAACCAATAAATGGTTTTACATAAAAATTACTTGGCGGAATATACATTTGGGTGAGTTCCTTTAAAACGGTAATCTTATTCTGGTCCACGCCTATTTCTTCCTCTGTTTCTCGCAAAGCAGCTTGTTGTTCTGTTTCTTTTGTTTCTAATTTTCCGCCAGGAAAGCCTACTTGAGCAGAATGGACACCTTTATAGGTTTTTCTAAGAATAAGAATTAAGTGTGCTTCGTTATTAATATTAGGATAAAACAAGGCTAAGACTGCACTCTTTTTGGCTCTTTTTATACGTTCGGCTTGTAAAGTAACTAAATGTTCTCTGTAAGGAGGCGACATTTTAAATTGTGAGGTTTCGGCTGGCAGCGGTAAATTTTCTATTTTTACAATAGATTTTAAAAACGATTCAAATTTCATTTATGAGAATACTTCTAATACTTGGTATATTACTTTTATTTAATTGTGAAGATAAACAAACAAAAGTAAAAACTACCGACAAAAAAATAACTAAAACAGATACTTTAAAACCCAAACCTGAAGATAAAGTAGTAGAAATAGACAGTTCTAAACTGACATTAGAAGAACGTTACCTTCCTTTAAACGATGATAATGCTATGGACTTCTTTGCCGAATACGGCAAAGAGAATCCAGAAAATAAAGTGCGAATTTATACCAGATTTGGAAACATAGATTTACAACTTTTCGACAACACACAATACCACAGAGCTAATTTTATTTTTCTTACTAAAAACAAAATTTTTGATGGTACCCAGTTTCATCGTGTGGTAAAAAACTTTGTCATTCAAGGTGGCAACAGCGATGAGCGCGAGGTTGTTAAAAAACGCAGACGCATTGGCAGATATTTATTACCACCAGATGTAAGACATGGCTACAAACATAGACGTGGCATAATTTCTATACCAAGCGGTGAAATAGAAGATGCCTACAAATTAGCCTCGCCTTTCGAGTTTTTTATCACACAAACCAATCAGTTTCATCTCGATGGCGAATACACCGCTTTTGGCCGCGTAATTAAAGGTATGGACGTAGTAGATAAAATTGCAGAACAGGAAGTCGATACTGGAGATTGGCCTACACATAACATTTATATTAATAAAGTAGAGGTTTTAGATTAATATATAATATTTAATAGTAGTTGGCGGTGTTTAGTAGCTATTAACTAAAAATAGTGCAAGTAATTTTTAAAGCACGCAATCCACATTGTTTTTTCCATAGCCTTAGATCTACTCTGCAAATTCTAAAAAAAATTCAAAGCTAAACCGTTTTAATTGCCACTAAAAAACGATATCTTATTCCACTCTTTTAAACACATTAAAAAATGAAAAACATACCGCTTAAAAAACTTATTTTATTAAGCCTGCTAATTACAACATTTGCTTGTAAGCAAGACAAAAATCAAGATATTGAAACAGATACAAAAGCTATGAGCGATAATCCCTTATTAAAAGAATGGACAGGCCCTTACGAAGGTGTACCAGCTTTCGATACAATGAAAGTTGAGGATGTTAAAAGTGCCATAGAAATTGGTATGGCAAATGGTCTAAAAGATATAGAGGCAATAGCAAACAATCCAGAGCCGCCAACTTTTGAAAATACTATTGAAGCTATGGAACGTGCAGGAGAAAATTTAGATCGTGCATTTACTTATTATGGTATTTTTAGTAGTAATATGAGTTCTCCTGAGTTTAGAGATATTTCTAAAGCTTTAGCTCCGGAAATTTCAGAATACAATTCTAAAATCAGTCAGAACGAAAAATTATTTGCTCGTATAAAAGCGGTTTACGATGCTTCAAAACAAAAGCCATTAGCAGCAGACCAACAGCGTGTTGTAGATTTAATTTACAAGCGTTTTGAAATGAATGGTGCAGAATTAGACGAAGAAAAAAAGAAACGCTACGCCGAAATAAACAAGGAATTAGCATCACTTTACAGCGATTTTGCTAATAACGTGTTGCACGATGAAGAAAATTATATCACATATTTAACTGAAGATGAATTAGGAGGCTTGTCTGATGGTTTTATTAAATCGGCTGCAAAAATAGCAACCGATAATGGCGAAGATGGCAAATATGCCATTACCAATACGCGTTCTTCAATGGATCCATTTTTAACCTATTCTACAGAAAGAGATTTACGTGAAAAAGTCTGGGATAATTATTATTCGCGTGGCGATAATGGAGACGAGTTCGATAACAATCAGCTAATTGCACAAATTTTAAAATTGCGTCGTGAGCGTGTGGAGCTGTTAGGTTACAGTAATTATGCAGAGTGGCGTCTGCAGGATCGTATGGCAAAAACACCTGAAAATGCTATGAATTTAATGATGAAAGTCTGGCCTGCAGCTATTGGTCGTGTGGTTGAAGAAGTTGCAGATATGCAAGCCATTGCAGATAAAAATGGTGACGATATTAAAATAGAACCATGGGATTACAGGTACTATGCCGAAAAGGTAAGACAGGAAAAATATGATTTAGACAGTGACGAAGTAAAACAATATTTGCAGTTAGATAAATTAACTCAAGCCTTATTTTACACGGCTGAACAGTTATTTAACTACGAATTTAAACCCGTTGAAGAAGGTAGTGTACCCGTTTTTCATGAAGATGTAAAAGTTTGGGAGGTAACAGATAAAGCAGCCAATAAGTTAATAGGCTTGTGGTACTTAGATCCATTTGCGCGACAAGGAAAACGCTCTGGAGCTTGGGCTACTACATACAGAAGCCACACTACTTTTGATGGTCCTAAAACCGTATTAGCGTCTAACAATTCTAACTTTGTAAAGCCTGCACCTGGAGAAGCGGTTTTAGTGTCTTGGGATGATGCCGAAACCTTCTTTCACGAGTTTGGCCATGCGTTGCATTTCTTTTCGTCTAACGTAAAATATCCTACTCTTAATGGTGGCGTTCGTGATTATACAGAGTTTCAATCGCAATTATTAGAACGCTGGTTATCTACAGATAAAGTTATTAATCAGTTTTTAGTACACCATAAAACAGGTGAGCCCATTCCAAAAGCATTAGTAGAGAAAATTAAAAAAGCATCTACTTTTAATCAGGGCTTTGCCACAACAGAGTACTTAGCTTCTGCTTTAATGGATATGAAATTACACTTGGCAGACCCTAAAAATATAGATGTTGATGCTTTTGAGCGTGAAACTTTAGACGCCTTAAATATGCCAAGCCAATTACCAATGCGGCACAGGACACCACATTTTGGACACGTGTTTTCTGGCGAAGGTTATGCCACAGCTTACTATGGTTATATGTGGGCAGATGTACTTACAAGTGATGCCTCTGAGGCTTTTAAAGAGGCTCCTGGTGGTTTTTACGATAAAGCGGTTGCCAACAAATTAGTGAAATATTTATTTGCACCACGAAACGCTATGGATCCTGCAGAAGCCTACAGAAAATTTAGAGGTCGTGACGCAAAAATTGAAGCCTTAATGCGTGACCGTGGATTTCCTGTAACTACCGAGGAATAATTATATTTATTAGTAGCATTAAAAAAAACACCATTAGACTAACAATGTGTCGAAGAATTAGGTGTGCCATTTTACGCCCAACAATAAAATAAAATTTGCAGAAAAGATGAGTATTAAAATCGTGTTAATCTGAATAGAAGCTAAGTTCAATCGCCTTAATTAATGTAAATTGCAAACCTATTTAAAGGTAAAAGAATGCAAAACAATTCCATGCTAAAATATATAAAAGACGTATTAGAAAACATGCCAGATGGTTGGCTAAATCTAACAACCCACAGGTTAGACATTTACAACGAAAACCTGGCTAAAACTCAGTTTTTAGATGCGTTTACAGCCTTATATAATAACAATAATGCGCATGCATCTGCACTAAATATTTTACCAACGGCTTACGACTATATTAGATTGGGTCACCCGCTATCTTGTGTATTAGAATGGACCATTGGAAAATTAAACCAAATAAAAGCTGAAAACGTTATTAGTTTTTCTTCCCAAACCATTCCTGTTTTAGCCATTCTTAGAAACAATTTAATAGAAAATAAAAAAACTCAAATTTGTTTTACAGGACAATTACCTCACTTTTTTGATGCTGAAACACTAAAACAAATCTATGGTTACAATTTTACTTTAAAGCCTATTGAAAATACAGATGCTATTCCGGAATTTGACGGAAGCACTATTTATATTAATCAGCAAGATAATATAACCTTAGTCGATCTTGCTAATAACATCGATTTTTTCATCAATATTAATTCTAAATTCGGAAGCGTTTTAGTTGTAAATGGTGAGGAAAACGAATATTATGTTTCAGAAATTCAACATGTAAGACGACGAGAAACCATTGCAATGACACCCTTTAACTGTCTGTTAGTTTTAAACAAATTGGTTAATAATACTGCTTTCAATGCTAAAGAGGATGATGTAAAAATCAGCAAGGCTTCGGTTTTGGAGTCTATAAAGAAAATCACCGGAACACCAACCAAACCTATAGTAGGTTCGAGTGGGTTATCTGTGCAATATGCGATTATGATGGGATTAATTCATGACGCATTAGAAAATTATAAAGGAAAAGACATCAAGTTTATTGTACCACCTAATTGTTATGGCGGAACTAATGATCAGGCAAGACGTGTTGCTGCCTGCATAGATAATGTTGAAATAGTGGACTTACCAGTAGATGGTGATAATGATATGGTAAAAAGCATCGATAGTGTTTTAACCACCATCGCAAAACAAGATGCGATTCCTTACATCATTGCCGAAATACCTACTAACCCAAGAGTTGAAGTACCAAATCTTCAAAAATTGAAAGAGGTATTAAGCCAATCGCGCAAAACAGAAGCTGGCACAATTGCCATCGATCCTATATTTATTCTGGACCAAACGTTTTGCCCTAATATACAGTTTTTAGGAGCAGGCGAAATACTATCAACCGTTAGAACCATTTCCTATGCAAGTGGTTCGAAATTTCCAAGTGGAGGACAATGTACTGCTGGCTATTGTGTAGGCAACAGTAAAACTGAAGGGTTGATGCAAAAAATAGAGCAACATCTTCTACTCTGCGATAATGAGGCAACAAGCCTTCAATATAAAATATTAGCGAAGCAATTACCATCCATGACTCAAAGAATTAAGGATGCTTATATAAATACGCGAGAGTTTGTAACTTTTATACAGAAAACCTTACCAGAGGCGAAAATAAATTTTGTTTCAGAAGAACTTGCTAAGCAAGGTTTTACACCTTCTGTTTTTTCGTTAGATCTTCCCACCAAAGGGAAAACTGCGCAAGAAAAAGAAGCCTATAAAAGAGCTTTAAATCTTAAATTAATTAATTTAATGATTACCGAAATCCCTAATGAAAGTAAGTACTGCGTAAGCTACGGACAGTTAAAAGGGTGTTACTGGACAATACCTGCAACCTCAACGCAAGGCACAACTAAAGAAGGTGACAAAGATTATATTGTGCGTGCTTCATTGTCTCCCAACATAGATTTAGACCGTCATAAACAAGTGTTTTTAGATTTTGTGGAAAGTATTTAACTATGAATTAATCGTTAGATTATTTCATTTTAATAAATTCATTAATTTTTATATAAACTTGGTAATCGTAGTTTAAATTTTACGGCCAGAATACGTGTAATGATAACCACCAAGCCTGCGATAATAAATACAAAATTACCTTCTATTGGTAGACGTTTTATTATAAAATAAGCAATACCACCTAAAATACACGCAGTAGCATAAATTTCTTTTCTAAAAATTACAGGTATTTCGTTACACAAAATATCTCGAATTACACCTCCAAAACAGGCAGACATGGTGCCTAATGCGATGCAAATTATTGGGTGCAAGCCAGCCGAAATTCCTTTTTCGACACCTACTACTGTATATAAGCCAATACCAATAGTATCGAACAAAAATAACGACTTGCGTAAATAGTCTATACGACTTTTAAATAGAATTGCTAAAATGGTAGAAGCCAGTATTACGTAAACAAAAGTCATGTCTTTCATCCAGCTTACTGGTGTTTCTCCAATAAGCACATCCCTCAAGGTACCTCCACCGACTGCTGTTACAAAGGCAATAATTAAAATACCAAAGGCATCCATTTTTTTATTAAGAGCGACTAATACTCCAGAAATGGAGAAGGCAATGGTTCCTAAGATGTCGATGATGTAGAACATACTTTTTTTATTTGAGCTTTAAACGCTTTTTACGTTCTGCAACTACACTTAATTGATATTTTATTAGTATTTGCTATGGCAAAACATTGGTTCTCTTTCTTTACTTAATTAGATCCCAAAATAAATTTGGGATAAGCGATTCACACACGTTTTGCTATGCAAAACGTGGTTCTCTGCTTACATGTTTTGAGTATAGTAATTATAATCTTTAATTACTGTGTCTAAAAATACAATGGGTGTTTCAGTGGGTTCTATTGCCATTACTTCTTTTACTTTATTGCTTAATGAAATAACAACATTGTGGTTGCCTTTGCGCCTGGCATCATCATACAAATTTTTAATGGTTCGCATTTCGGCATCTTTAAATAAGGTGACCTGACTGTATTTAGGTACGTAGTTGGGCTCAATATCTCTAATAATGGTGTCGTTAATGGTAACTTTTCGTTTTTCGGAAATGACTGTGGTTTTTGCAGCTATATCACCTAAGCGTTGCCCATTCCCTTTCATTAGTATTAAAAAGGCTGCTAATCCTCCGGAAGTTAAAACCACATCAACTATACGTAAAATCCAGCGTACGAAATAGTTGGCGAAACTTGGTTTAGAACCATCTAAACGCACAACACGGGTTTTCATAGCGCTTTTTCCAATGGTTTGTCCGTTTCTAAATGTTTCCAGTAAAACATAATATAAAAAAGCTGGTAAAGACACTAACAAATAAATAGCCCAGGCATCTCCCATATCTAAGTCCAAAAGCACCAAAAGCATAATTGCCGAAAAGAGATAAGAGTAAATTATTAGAGTATCTATTATATATGCCCACATTCTATCCATTATGCCAGCAACATTTTGAACGATCCCAACATTTTGAGCGGTTTCTATTTGAAATTCTTTCATATTTTCTTTTCTTTGAAAGCCTAATAATATATAACATGCGCGAAGCTGCTTTCGTAAAGCAAAATAAAGATAAATGGTTAACATTTGAAAGTGTTCTGTCAAATAAAACAGTAATTGCTCCAGATGAACTTTCAAGTCTTTATGTTGAAATTACAGATCATCTTAGTTATGCGAAAACCTTTTATCCTAATAGTAATACCCAAATGTATTTAAACGGATTGGCTTCTGCAGCGCATCAAAAAATATACAAAACAAAAAAAGAGTCTAAAAACAGACTCATTACCTTCTTTTCTCACGAGTTTCCACTATTATTTAAACAACATCACCGCGAACTGTTAGTCTCATTTTTGGTCTTTTCATTATTTGTAATTATTGGTGCTTTTTCAGCAGCTAACGAAGGTGATTTTGTACGTGGTTTTCTTGGCGATGGTTATGTAAATATGACCTTGGAAAATATAGAAAAAGGTGACCCAATGGGTGTTTATAAAAAGCAAGGCGAATTTAATATGTTTTTGGGCATAACACTTAATAATATAAAAGTAGCCCTTATGGCCTTTGGATATGGCATTATGCTTGGTATTGGCTCTCTATTTATAATGATGCAAAACGGCATTATGCTTGGGAGTTTTCAATATTTCTTTTATGAACAAGGGTTGTTGTGGGAATCTGCCAGAACTATCTGGATTCATGGTACAATAGAGATTTCTGTTATCATTATTGCTGGTTGTGCTGGTTTGGTTTTAGGAAACGGTATTCTGTTCCCAGGAACTTATACGCGATTAGAATCGTTTACACGAAGTGTAAAAAACGGACTCAAAATTTTAATGAGTACCATTCCCTTTTTTATTATCGCAGGATTTTTAGAGGGTTTCGTAACACGACACACAGAAATGCCAGATTGGTTAGCCATATTTATAATTGTTAGTTCATTAGCGATTATCATTTTTTACTACGTAATTTACCCAATACAAGTCCATAAAAAAGAAACACTTAAAAATTTACAGGAAACACAAGATATTTAAACCCAAAGTCCATATGAAACAACTTATACAATTTAAAAAACAACGCGAACTAGGAGAAATGCTTAACGATGTTTTTGCCTTTTTACGTAATGAATACAAACCTTTTTTTACTCTTGTTTTACAAATTACATTACCTTATCTTATTCTATTCTTAGCTGGATTGGGTTTTGTGCTTTACACTTTTGGTGATTTTACAGATATTGCAATATATGGTGGCTCTTCTGCTTTGGAAAATGAAGAAATGAGTCTTTTAGTATTATTTGTGTCGGTGTTTGTATTAATAATTGCTGGTTTAATAATTTACGTATTAGCCTACTCTACAACGCTACACTATATTAAGTCGTACACCGAAAATAATGGTGTAATTAATGCAGACGCTATAAAACTGGACGTCAAACAATCGTTTTGGAGTTTTATTGGATTAGGTACACTTAAAATACTCGCTTTAGGCTTTGGTTTTATGCTCTGTTTTTTTCCTGGCATTTATTTAGTGGTACCAATGTCTGTAGTATTTTGCATCATGGTATTCGAGAAAAAAAGTGTTACCGACGCTTTTAGCGATAGTTTCAATTTTGTTAAAGACGAGTGGTGGATGACCTTTTTAGTTCTTTTTGTTGTAGGTATACTTGTTAGCATTATAGGAGGCGTAGTTAATCTTCCAGCTACCATTTATACGTATGCCAAAATGGGCATCTTTTCTGGAGAAATTGATCCAGCAGATAATCCTTTTAGTTTTTACAAAGACCCAATTTATATATTACTAAACTTAATAGGTTATGCCTTTAAGTTCTTTTTAAACTTTGTTAGCATTATAGTAGGTGTCTTTATTTATTTTAATATAAATGAAAAGAAAAACTTCTCAGGTACTTTCGAGCAGATTGAATCCATAGGAAAAACGGAAGTATAGCATGCACATACTAAGACTTCTTTTTCTATTTTTTTTTATAAGTAATAGTAGTTTTTCTCAGCAAGATTCGCTTGTTGTAGAAAAAACGGCGCCTTATATAGAAAAGCAAGATATTAAACAGGAAGATCTTAAAAAATACAAAAACAGAGATGCGTTTAATTATACCGAAAAACAAGCCAATGAAGATTCTTGGTGGGCAAAATTTAAACGCTGGTTAGGCAATGTGTTGCTACGTGCACTGGCTAAATTGTTTGGAATGGGCGCAGCCACAGGTATTCTTTGGTTTATGTTAAACATTTTACCATACATACTATTAGGTGTTTTAGTGTTTTTATTAATCAGGTTTTTCCTGAAAGTGAATAACAGAAACTTGTTTTATGGTGAACAAAATAAACCAATTATTCAGTTTACAGACGAAGAGCAGATTATTAAAAATGAAGACATAAATGCTCTTATTAACGAAGCTGTAAAACAAAATGATTATCGTTTAGCCATAAGATATTATTATTTATTATCGCTTAGAGTATTGACTGAAAACAATATAATAGACTGGCAACAACAAAAAACGAATGCCGATTATATTAAAGAAATTAAAACTAATACCATACAATCTCAATTTGAAAAAATAACCAGAATTTACGATTACGTGTGGTATGGTGAGTTTGAAATAGACGCGTTAAAATTCGAAAACTTAAAACTCAATTTTATAAACCTTAACAAACAAGTAAAACATTAATTTGGATAGAAAAGGTAAAATATACATTGCGTTTACAGCCTTAATTGTTGTGCTAATTATTATTTTAGAATATAATAAACCACAAGAGTTAAACTGGTTTCCAAGTTATGCAAAACACCATAAAATTCCATATGGCTCTTATGTTTTGCATGACCAGTTAGAGCGCCTTTTCACCAAAGATAATGTAATAGATATCGAGCGTCCTCCATTTGAGATTTTAGACGATGATACTGTAACTGGCACCTATTTCTTTTTAAACGGAAGCGTGGGCTTTGATAAGGCAGAACTTGATAGATTATTAAACTGGACCGCTCAAGGCAACACGCTCGCCATAGCCTCGGAAGAGCAATCGCAAAAACTGTTAGATACTTTAAATCTTAAAACTTCTGTAGTTAGTAATTTTAATAATTTCGATAATATTTTTAAGCTAAAGCTTAAAAATGAAACGTTAGGAAAAGGACAAGATTTCACCTTTAAAAAGGCGAATTATGTTAAGTATTTTAGTGCTATAGATACTTTAAAAACCGAGGTAATTGCTACAATTGCTAATGCTTCAGCAAATGATTCTATTAAAACGAAGCAACACATTAACGTTATTAAACAAGCTTTTGGTGATGGTGAGATTATTTTAAATTTGTTTCCGCAGGCCTATACCAATTATTTTATTTTAGAAGAACAGAATCAAAATTATACAGCTGGCTTGCTTTCATATTTAAATCCTGAAGAGCCTATTTATTTCGACAACCATTACAAATCAGGAAAAAAAATAGCGACATCTCCACTGTATGTCTTTTTAAAAGCTAAAGAGTTGCGTTGGGCTTACTATATTATGCTTATTGGTGCTTTATTTTATATTGTTTTTGAAGGTAAACGTAAACAGCGAGCTATTGCTGTAGTAAAACCATTAGAAAACCAAACGCTTAATTTTACACGGACAATTGCTAATATGTATTATGAAAACAGCAAACACAGCGACATTGCTGGACATAAAATTCAGCATTTTTTAGAATATATTAGAACTCACTTGCACCTAAATACAGACACCATAGATGACACTTTTTTAACTAATTTGGCGTCCAGAAGTAATAATACCGTTGAAGCCACAAAAACACTATTTCAACAAATTGAAGTAATACTTAATAATACCAACATCACTAAAGAAGCTTTAGTAAAGCTTAACGCTTCTATAGAAAATTTTAAAGCGAATAACACATGGAAAACCAAGATTTAGACTTTAATAACAGAATCCCACTTGAGGATTTAAAGAATGCAGTAGAAGCAATAAAAGCCGAGTTAGGCAAAGTTATTGTTGGGCAGCAAGAATTTATAGAACTATTAATTGTAGCCTTGCTTGCAGATGGTCATGTACTTATAGAAGGTGTGCCAGGTATTGCAAAAACAGTAACTGCAAAATTATTTGCCAAGGTTTTAAAAACCGATTTTAGCCGTATTCAATTTACTCCAGATTTAATGCCAAGTGATGTGTTGGGAACGTCGGTTTTAAATATGAAAACCTCAGAATTCGAATTCCATAAAGGACCTATTTTCTCGAATATTGTTTTAATAGACGAAATCAATCGTGCACCAGCAAAAACACAAGCCGCTTTGTTTGAAACTATGGAAGAGCGCCAAGCAACTATAGATGGAACCACATATCCTTTTCAAGCACCTTTTATGGTATTGGCCACTCAAAACCCAATTGAGCAGGAAGGTACTTATGCGCTGCCAGAAGCACAGTTAGATCGCTTTATTTTTAAAATAAAAGTAGACTATCCTACGCTTGAAGACGAGGTTAGAATAATACAAACGCATCATGATCGTAAAGGTGAAAAACCGCAATTGCTAATTGAGCCAATTTTAAATGCCGAAGAATTAGCGAATTATAAAACAAAAATTCAATCGGTTTTAGTTGAAGAGAAAATTATAAAATACATAGCAGAACTGGTGTCTAAAACCCGTAACCATCCACATTTATATTTAGGTGGTTCACCAAGAGCATCCATTGGTATATTAAATACAGCCAAAGCTTTTGCAGCGATTAACGGTCGTGATTTTGTAACGCCAGAAGATGTAAAAAAAGCATTAAAACCAATTTTAAATCACAGAATTATTTTAACGCCTGAACGTGAAATGGAAGGCATGACAACAGAAAATGTTGTGGATATGATTGTACAATCTGTAGAAGTGCCGAGATAATCTTAATAATTTAATTGAGATAAAATAAATGAAATTTATTAAATCGCTATACCTGCACAACGGTTTCTTTGTCTATTTGGCAAGTGCTTCAGTGTGTTTTTTATTATCGTATTGGATACCCATTTTGTTTCCAATAGCATGGATAATTACTATAGTGATTTCAGTTTTATTCTTAGTCGATTTACTACTACTCTATCGTTTTAAAAATCCTATTCAAGCACGGCGTTTACTTCCAGATAAATTTTCTAACAGCGACGAGAATCCTGTACCTATTACAATTACCAATTATTATCCTTTTAAAACAGGCATCTCGGTAATTGATGAGTTACCTGTACAGTTTCAAAAAAGAGATTTTGACTATAAGGCAACGTTGCAACCTAACGAGATTTTCGACTTTAATTACAGTGTAAGGCCTGTAGAACGAGGGGAATATTATTTTGGCCACTTAAATGTTTTTGCCTCTTCGTTATTACGCATTGTCAAGCGAAAATTTCAGTTTCAAAACGAGCAAATGGTAGCCGTCTACCCTTCTTTTATTCAGATGCAGAAATACGATTTTCTTGCAATGAGTAACAATTTAACTGCTTTTGGACTAAAGAAAATAAGACGTATAGGAAACACTTCAGAATTTGAACAAATAAAAGATTATATTCAAGGTGACGATTTTAGAACCGTAAACTGGAAAGCGACTGCCAAAACTGGTAAATTAATGGTAAACCAGTTTCAAGACGAAAAATCGCAACCCATATATTCTATAATCGATACGGGACGTGTAATGAAAATGCCTTTTAATGGTTTAAAATTACTTGATTATGCCATAAATTCTACCCTGGCATTTAGTAATGTGGCCTTAAAAAAGCATGATAAAGTGGGTATGCTAACCTTTTCTAAAACAGTAGATTCTTTTTTGCCAGCCGTACAAAAACTTACTTACCTTAACACTATTTTAGAACGTTTGTACAATATAGACACCCAATTTACAGATAGTGATTATGGTATACTCTATTCGCAAATTAAACGTAAAGTGTCGCATAGAAGTTTGTTGTTGTTGTATACCAATTTCGAACACATAAGTGCATTAAAGAGGCAATTACCTTATTTAC
Organism: Lacinutrix chionoecetis; assembly: GCF_053604665.1. Lineage (NCBI taxonomy): Bacteria > Pseudomonadati > Bacteroidota > Flavobacteriia > Flavobacteriales > Flavobacteriaceae > Lacinutrix > Lacinutrix chionoecetis. The sequence goes on along the minus strand of NZ_JBSHNQ010000066.1, from coordinate 82,752 downwards.
AAGCCATTTCTAAAAAACATCTGTTAGTTGTGGTGCTCTTTAAAAATACCGAATTAGATACGCTTATATCTCAAGATGCAGAAGATTTACAAGCCATTTACCATAAAACAATTGCCGAGAAATTTTCTTTCGAAAAGCGATTAATGGTTAAGGAACTTCAAAAGCATGGTATACAAAGCATCCTTACAGCTCCCGAAAAACTTACGGTAAACACCATTAATAAATACCTTGAAATTAAAGCAAGAGGTTTATTGTAATTGGCGTTAACTGTATTTTATCTTAGGTTTTAGTATTTTAACCGCTAAAACTTCATTTATCTTTTAATTTTCTAATTTTTAATATATCTTGCTCTTGCTATTAATTAATTCAAATAAAACCCAATGAAACCTTTTAGCTATTTTCTTATTGCAATGGTTTTCTTGTTAAGTGTTCAAACATCAAACGCTCAAACAGTAAACAGCCCATGGACTACAAGTTTTGGTCCAAACGCAATTAATAATCCAGTTCGCGAACAGGAAGCTGGTTTAGGCCGTTTTAAAACCTGGAACTTAAATGCTGCTGGTTTTAGACTATCGGCAGGTCGCTTAATAAAAAATCGCATTAGTTTTGATGCTGTTGCTTCACTAAATAGTTTAGAAGAAAATTATCCTATGGAAGACACGCAAGACATAGAATTTCCATACATATCACTGGATGGTATGTTTAGGTATCAATTTACAAATGGTTTAAATATTATAGATCCTTATGCCACAATTGGTGGTGGTTACACGTGGTTAGATACTATTGGAGCTGGAACCATAAATGGTGGTATTGGTACCAACATCTGGATTGGCAATTCCTTTGGTTTTAATATACAATCCACTTATAAACATGCCTTCGAAGACTATGGCTTGAAACACTGGCAACATTCTGCCGGAATTATTTTCCGTTTTGGAGGAAAAGATACAGATAACGACGGTATTAATGACGATAAAGATGCGTGTCCAGAGTTATTTGGAACGTTTGAAACTAATGGTTGTCCAGATACAGATAAAGATGGTGTTATCGATTCTCAAGATTTATGTCCTAATGATTTTGGACCAGCAACTATGCGTGGTTGTCCAGACAATGATGGCGATGGCACACCAGATAAGTACGATAAATGCCCTAAAGTTCGCGGAGAAATTGAAGATGATGGTTGCCCGGTTTTCGATACCGATAAAGATGGCATTATAGACAGAAAAGATAAATGTCCTAAACAACCTGGACCTCCAGAAAATGCTGGTTGTCCTACACCACAACAAATACAACAACAAAACATTGCACAACGCCAACAACAAATTGAGCGTAACAATGCTATTAAAGCGCAAGTAAGTGCTGCTATAGAGGGTTTAGCTAAATCTATACGTTTTACAAATGGTAAGACAACACTAACGGCGTCAGACATGACTGTAATAGATGAGATTGCAAAAATTATGGTATTACAGCCTAATATGAAATTCCATATAGCAGGACATACAGATAATGTGGGCAGTAACGAAGTAAATATGACACTTTCTGAAAACAGAGCTATGGAAGTAAGAAAATATTTGATTTCTAAAGGCGTCAATGCCACAAATATTACTTCGCAAGGTTATGGTGAAGACAAACCTAAAGCAGATAATACTACTGAAGAAGGTAGATTTGCTAACAGGCGTGTGGAGATTTTTATAGTTAACTAACAGCTGGTCTCTTAAAAACAACAGTTGAGTACATTCTTTTAGTCTGTTTCTTAGTTAATTGTAATATTTGATATATCATTAACACCAAAAACATATTTAAATGAAAACACTTACAATTACTTTCGCCTTACTCCTTTCTTCTTTTTTGTTCTATGCGCAAGAAACCCAAACGTATGATATTACTGTAACTATAGATAATGTTAAAAATGACAACGGAAAAGTGCTGGTTTCACTTCATGATAAGTCTACTTTTATGACGCCCAAAAACATCCAGACCTCTGAAACTAAAATTGAAAACGGAAAAATTAAAGTAACATTTGAAGATGTCGTTCCAGGTACTTATGCTATTATGGCAATGCACGATGAAAACGATAATAAAGCCATGGATTTTGATACCAACGGAATGCCATTAGAAAATTATGGTATGTCTAACAATCCTATGAGTTTTGGACCTCCACAATATAGCGATGCTAAATTCGATTTAAAAAACGAGGATTTAGAAATGAATATAAGATTCTAAACAAATAAAAAAAAAGGCGACCAAATGGTCGCCTTTTTTTATTGCACTATATAAAAATTTAAATACTTTCTCCTAACCAGGCATTCATCATCCAAACTGTTTTTTCTTGTTCTGTTATAAAATCGCTCATCATCGCATTGGTACCCTCATCGTTTGCATCTCCAGATTTATCAAGAATTAAACGTTCCATTTCAAGCAATTCGGTTAAAGAATTTACTATCAACCTTACAGCCTCAACATCCTTAGATACGTTTTTCCCAACAGGTACTTTTGCTTGTTTAATATAATCGTCAAACGTATGTAATGGTGTCTCTCCTAAAGTAAGCACTCGCTCTGCTAACAAATCGACTTTTACATTAGCATCTGTGTAAAGCTCTTCGAACTTAACGTGTAAATCGAAAAAATTTTTACCTTTAATATTCCAGTGTATTCCTCTTAAATTTTGATAGTAAATTTGAAAATTTGCTAATAAGCCATTTAAGTCTTTAGCCAAATTTTTAGTTTTTTCAGTATTTAATCCTAAGCTATTTAAAGTCATAATATTGTGTTTTAATTAAAATTCTAAAACAAAAGTAGCCCGAAAATAAATGTTAATTATTATAAATTTTATTGATAGATTTTATATTTTTATAGTTTAAAACTATCGACATGACAATAACTCAATTATCTTACGTTTTGGCAGTTGCAGAACATCAAAATTTTACAAAAGCAGCAGAGAAGTGTTTTGTAACACAACCAACCTTAAGCATGCAAATTCAAAAACTCGAAGACCAATTAGATATCCTAATATTCGATCGAAGTAAAAAACCAATAGAACTAACAGAGGTTGGTAGAAAAATAGTTAGCCAAGCCAGAAATATAGTTAATGAATCTAATAGAATACAAGACATTGTAGACCAACAAAAAGGGTTTATAGGAGGTGAATTTAAATTAGGCATTATTCCAACAGTAATGCCCACTTTACTGCCCATGTTTTTAAAGACCTTTATTAAAAGGTATCCTAAAGTAAAACTTAGAATTGAAGAATTGACCACAGAGGAAATTATTACCAGAATAAACGATGGTAACTTAGATGCAGCTATTGCTGCCACGCCCTTAGAAAATGATACAATTAAGGAACGTGTACTCTATTTTGAACCTTTTGTAGCTTACATTCCGCAAAACCACCGTTTAAACAGCAAGAAAACTATTGATACTGCAGATTTAGACATTGATGACATGTTGTTATTAGAAGATGGTCATTGTTTTAGAGATGGTGTTATTAATTTATGTCGTGCGTTTAAAGATCATGTAGACGATAATTTTCAATTAGAAAGCGGTAGCATAGAAACTTTAATTAAACTCTCTAACGAGGGATTAGGCATGACCTTACTTCCTTATCTGCATACATTAGATATTAATGATAAAACTGTGGAGAATTTAAAATCTTTTACCGCACCTTCACCTGCAAGAGAGGTAAGTATTATTTATCATAAAAGTGAACTTAAAATGCAAATTATTGAAGCCCTTCAGGATGTGATTTCTGGTATTATTAGAGGAGCGATAGCGTTTCAAAATGTAGAAATAATTAGTCCGTTACCTAAATCTAAATAGATTTCAACCAAAAAAAAGCGACTATAAAGTCGCTTTTTTTTATTTATGATTTTAGGTAAATTAAACATTGATTTAAATTAGGGTTTTCATGCACTAAAGATTCTATATAAATCTTTATTTCTTCGATTTCGTAGGGTAATAATCGTTGAAGTGCTTTTTGAACCTCCTTACAAAACAAGTTAACATCAAAACTAACTTTATTTAATACAGTTTTGGTGTACTCGAACATTGCTCGTGCCATAATTAGTGTTGGGTTTAGTTATACAAAAGTAGATTTCAAGAATAGGCAAACGGTTTATAAATTCGATTAAATGTAGTGAAAATTTTAATTCAAAATGAACCGAATATAAAATTTAACAGTTAATTTATTCACAATTAACATAGATTAAAATCTGTTATCACCATCTAATAAATCTCCTAATCCTCCTAAAATACTGCCTTCTCCTTTGCTTTTCCCTCCTCTTGGTATGCTTGCTAACACACGACCAGCCAATCTACTAAACGGTAACGATTGTATGTAAACCGTTCCTGGGCCTTCTAGTTTAGCAAAAAATAAACCTTCACCTCCAAATACTGTGTTTTTAATACCTCCAATGAATTCTATATCGTAGTTTACGTTTTGCGTAAAGCCTATAATACAACCTGTATCTACACGTAGCGTCTCGCCTGCTTTTAGTTCTTTTTTAGCGGTGGTTCCACCTGCGTGGACAAAAGCCATACCATCTCCTTCTAATTTTTGCATTATAAAGCCTTCACCGCCAAACAAACCTCGACCAAGTTTTTTACTAAATTCTATACCTACACTTACTCCTTTGGCAGCGCATAAAAATGCATCTTTTTGGCATATAAATTTACCGTTAAACTCTGTTAAGTCAATTGGTATTATCTTCCCAGGATATGGAGAGGCAAAAGAGACATTGCGTTTACCGCTTAAATTATTATAGAAGGCAGTCATGAATAAACTTTCTCCTGTGAGAATGCGTTTTCCTGCTCCTAAAATTTTTCCTAAAAAGCCTTCGTCTTTTTTAGAGCCATCTCCAAAAATGGTTTCCATTTTTATACCATCGTCCATCATCATAAAGCTACCAGACTCTGCAATAACAACCTCTTGCGGGTCGAGTTCTATTTCGACATATTGCATTTCTTCTCCGTAAATCCTGTAATCTATTTCGTGTGCTGTCATAATATTCTGTTTATGAATTAAGTTTTTTTTATATGTTGTAGAAAATAAACAAAAGTTACACTTTTATTTTTTTTTAACTCTTAACGACCATTCAAAATTAAAAGTTGAAACAATTATACCGTTTTCGTCTGTACCAACAGATTGCATCCATACAGTTACACCTTCTCCTGTTTCAATAGTTTCTTTTAAAGCCTCATCTATTAAATACCCATCGTTACAGACAAATGTAATTCTTCCCGTTGCCTTTTTTGTAAATGTGGCGTTATTGGAAGTTACTAACATGGATACTTTTTTTCCGCTATCCTGAATTTTTGCCATCACTAATGCTCCAGTTACTAATTCTGCTGCCATACCTTGTACTGCCCAAAACATAGATTTAAATGGGTTTTGATTAATCCAACGGTGTTTAACAGATGCTGTACATGATTGCGCTGTTAATGCTGTAACTCTAATTCCAGATAGGTAAACCGATGGTAGTTTAAAAAGGTTAAAAGTGTTTATTTTACTTGGTGTAAGCTTCATATGGTTATTTAAATTTCGCCTAAATTATTGAAAATAATCGACAATTCAATATGTTAAAATATTGTTAAATTTTAGTACTATGCGTAACATAATACCTTTTTTTAGACATATATTTGTATAAGAAACTATTATATCCTTTTAACATGCAAGAAAATAACCACACCAACATTGCAACATTTATCCACTTATCAACCTTTTCAAGGTTTTTAATTCCTTTTGGAAATTTTATTGGCCCATTGGTTTTATGGATTACAAATAAAGATAAATCTCAATTTATAGATGTGCACGGCAAAGAAGCCATTAATTTTCAAATAAGCATTTTAGTATATACTATTGTTATTGGCTTATTAACCATTCCGTTTTTCGCTTTTAGTTTATTAAATGGTTTCGATGTTATGGATTTTAATCTTTTCGATGGTATTCAATTTAATATTAGCAAACCCACACCTCTATTTTATATTGGTGGATCATTAGGCTTTCTTGCTGTAATTGGTTTTATTTTAGAGATTGTCTTTATTATAAAAGCCAGTCTATCGGCCAGAGATGGCAAAATCTACGAATACCCATTAAGTATTAAATTTTTAAAATAAATATTCATCAATAATCAATCATAAAATGAACAGTTTAACACTATTAAATCGCTTGACAATATGAAGATAGAGAACACAAAAGCACAAATGCGTAAAGGTGTTTTAGAGTATTGCATCTTATCGGTCTTAAAAGACAAAGATGCTTATGTTGCCGAAATTTTAGGCACACTCAAAGACGCTAAGTTGCTTGTGGTAGAAGGGACTATTTACCCTTTACTAACACGACTAAAAAATGCAGGATTACTTAGCTACCGCTGGGAAGAAAGCACTTCTGGGCCACCAAGAAAATATTACGGCTTAACAGAAACAGGACAATTGTTTCTAAAAGAATTAACCACTACGTGGGACGAATTACAAACCGCAGTAAACATCGTTACACCATCAAAAAACAACACCAATGAATAAGACAGTCAACATAAATTTAGCAGGTATATTTTTTCATATAGATGAAGATGCGTACTTAAAATTGCAACGCTATCTTGAGGCTATAAAACGTTCATTTACAGATTCTCAAGGACGTTCTGAAATTATTGCTGATATAGAAGCGCGTATTGCCGAGCTATTTACAGAACGCATAATAAACGACAGACAGGTTATTGGCAATAAAGAAGTTGAAGAGGTTATTGCTATTATGGGACAACCTGAAGATTATCTTGTCGATGACGAAATCTTTGAAGACGAACCGCAACATAAAAACTATACGACTTCGCAAAGAAAATCTAAAAAATTATTTAGAGATACCGAAAACTCTTATGTAAGTGGTGTGTCTTCTGGATTAGGACACTATTTTGGAATCGATGCGCTTTGGATAAGAATCCTTTGGTTAGTATTAGTTTTTGGAGGTTTTGGTACAGGTATATTAATCTATATTTTACTTTGGATTTTAGTTCCGGAAGCAAAAACGACGTCGGAAAAAATAGTAATGACGGGCGAAAAAGTAACTATTTCTAACATCGAAAAAAAAATTAAAGACGGCTTTTCTCATGCTTCTGTAGATTTACAAAAAGCTGGAGATAAGTTAAAAGAAGGGTTTGAAAGTGCGAGTGACAGCATTTCAAATTCAGTAAAACATATAGACGTTAGTAAACAAGGTAGTAGAATTAAGTCAAGCTCACAAACGTTTTTCGATACGATTGCAGACATTTTTATGTTCTTTTTAAAGGTGTTTGCTAAGTTTATTGGACTAATATTAATGTTTACAGGAGCTACTGGTGCAATTGCTACAACTGTAGGGTTATTAATTAGTGCGTTTGGAGACTCAGACGCTGTAAGAATGAGTCCAGACTTTTTAGAATTAGCCAATACATCTGGAGTACCATTTGGTATTGTCGCTTTGTTAGGGTTTTTCGCATTGGTTATTCCGTTTCTAATGTTGTTCTATTTAGGGCTTAAAATTTTAATCAACAATTTAAAATCTATTGGTAATGTTGCAAAATTCACTTTACTTGGTGTGTGGCTACTTTCTATTATAGGCTTAGTATTCGTTGGTGTAAGACAAGGATTATCGTACAAGGACAAGGCTCAAGTGGTAAAAACCGAAAAGCTTTTAAATATAAAAGCGAACGATACTTTAACATTGTCTATGGAAGGTAACGATTATTACGCCGAAAATTTTAATAGATATTTCGATTCTTATTCTACTGGGTTTACTGAAAGTGGAGAGAAAGTTACCTATTCGCAAGGCATACGTTTAATTGTAAAATCTACAAAAGATAGTGTTGCAAAAATAAGAACCGTTGGCAGTGCAAAGGGTAACAGCTATAACACGGCAAAGGAAAGGGCAGAAAATATAGATTACAGTTATGTACTGGAAGGCAATTTACTTAAATTAAATAATCATTTTTTAATACCTAATAATAGTATTAAAAGGGATCAAAGAGTGGAAGTAACCTTGTATTTACCAGAAGGTAGTTTTTTAATAGCCGATAAAAACACTTATAAATACCACAGTAATCCTTCTGGTTATTACAACGATATTTTAGACCATGGCATGGAAGATCATTATTTAGAGGTAAAGAACAATGAACTGTATTGCAGTGATTGTCCTACAGAATCTGCGGATGATGACGATTTCACCATAGATGTAAATATAAATAACGACAATGCTAAACTAAAAATTAATACGGAAGGTATTGAAGCTTCTTCAAATAATAATGCCATTAAAATTGACGAAGATGGTGTTAATAGTAAAACTAACAATGTTGAAGTAAATATAGACGAAGACGGTATTAAAATAACTTCTGAAAAGGAAAAAGAATAGACAATATTAAATCATCAATCATCAAAAAAAACCAAAAATCATGATCACCATCGCAAAAATATTAATCAGCATAATAGTCTATATCTTAATGTAGCAACAGCAATTAAATAGTAACCAACCGTAAACCAACGCAAACTTTTAAAAGTTTGGGTTGGTTTTTGTTATATATTTGTTGTACAATTAATTTAAAGATTTCCGCTTTCTCGGAAAAATTATCTATGAAAACAAAATTACACTTATTATTTCTTACATGTTTAATTACCCTTTCTGGCTTTGCACAAAGTAGTGAAAAAGTAAAAGGCAGTAGAAATGTTACCACGCAAGTTACAGAGATCGAAGCATTTAACCGTTTAGTTATTGGTAACGATTTTAAAATTAACCTTAAGCAAGGCGTACTGCCTAATGTTGAAATTAGCACAGACGACAATTTGCACGAGCTAATAGATTTTAACGTCCAAGAAGGTAGCTTAAGTTTTAGAACCAACAAGGTTATTAGGTCAAGTAAAAAAATGGAAATTACAGTAACGTTTAGAGATTCTCTAAATATTATTGAATTAAAAGAAGATGCCGAATTAACCTCGCTAAGTACCTTAAAATTGAAAGATTTAATAGTTAGAACCAAAGAATCTTCAGAAGCGTATTTAACGGTTGAAGCAGAAACATTTGGTTACATAGCTGCAGGAAAGACTAAGGCAGAGTTAAACATAACTGCACAAGAAATCACAGTAGATTTAAGCGACAATAGCGATATTAAGGCATTACTAAATGCAGATAAAATAGAAATAGATATGTTGCAGCGTGCCGACGCAAGAATTGAAGGTGATACAAAAGAATTGATTATTAAAATGGATAATTCTACAGTTTTAAAAGCTGAAAAATTAACTGCTAAATTATGTAATTTAATTACAGAAGGTCGTGCAGATGCCCATATAGAAGCAAGTAAAGATTTAATTTTAGAGGCTTCCGGAGCGACAGAAACTTACATTTATGGTAATGCTAAAATTGAACTAAATAAATTTGAGGATGATGCTATTTTAAGAAAGAAATAAAAATCAGTTATCAGTTATCAGTTATCAGTTATCAAAACATAAAAAAATCCGAAACATAGCTTCGGATTTTTTAGTTTTTATTAAAAACCTTTATCTTCAAATAATCGAAAAGTATAATTAAATTGGTTATCAATTACATCAAACTCATAGGTATTCTTTTCTTTCTTTATTAAATATGGTTTACTTATGTATTTAATTAAAAACTCTTCCTTTATATATTCTGGTGTTGCAATAGCTTTTATATTATTTGAAATTATTAAAGAATCATTTAAAGTTATAAATCCTTTATAGTCTCTTATTTTATTAACTCTCATATAAACTTCATCTTCATATTTTAAACTAACTTTTTCATTGTTAGAAAATATAGAATACATTATAAATCCAATAAATAAGGTAATAAAAAAGCCACCAAATAGAATTAGGTCTTTAGCATTTTTACCAGTGATTTCATTATATTTCACATCAACAAAAGATTTGACTCTCAACTCTATTTTTCATTTTTTAAAACCCCAACCAGCGTTTGGATATATTCTACTAGCAACAATTTAAACCCTATGTTTTAGCTTGTTGTTCTCATTTAATTATATGTAGATGTACTAACTTCAAAAGTAGAATCTTTAGCTGCCAAATAACGTTCAGCATCCAATGCTGCCATACAACCTGTTCCAGCTGCTGTTACAGCTTGTCTGTAAACATGGTCTGCAGCATCACCACTTACAAAAACACCATCCACATTAGTTTTAGAGGTTCCTGGCTTTGCATTAATAATATATCCAGTTTCATCAAGATCTAAATAATCTTTAAAAATATCTGTATTTGGTTTGTGGCCAATAGCTACAAAAAATCCTGTAGCAGGAATGTCTTTTACTTCGTTTGTCTGGTTGTTTTTTACACGCACACCAGTTACTACTTGCCCATCTCCTAAAACTTCTTCAGTTTCAGTATTATATAAAATCTCGATATTTTCGGTATTTTTTACTCTCGCAGCCATAATTTTAGAGGCTCTAAACTCATCGCGTCTTACTAACATAGTTACTTTAGTACATAATTTAGATAGGTAATGTGCTTCTTCACAAGCACTGTCTCCTGCTCCAACAATTACAACTTCTTGATTTTTATAAAAGAAACCATCGCAAACCGCACATGCCGAAACACCACCTCCAAGTTTTAAGTATTTTTGCTCAGAGTCTAAACCTAAATATTTAGCACTTGCTCCGGTTGAAATAATAACGGTATCGCAGTGTATTTCTTTTTCCTCGTTCACCCACACTTTATGTACCTCTCCAGAAAAATCTACTTTGGTAATCCAACCATCTCTAACATCGGTTTCAAAGCGTTCTGCCTGTGCTTGTAATTCCATCATCATTGCTGGTCCAGTAATTCCCTCTGGATAACCTGGGAAATTCTCTACTTCATTAGTCGTGGTTAATTGTCCTCCTGGTTGTGTACCTTGATATAAAACTGGTTTCATATTCGCTCTGGCGGCATATATGGCTGCTGTATAGCCAGCAGGACCAGAACCTATAATAAGACACTTTACTTTTTCTATTGTATTAGTCATAAAATCGCTTTTTTAATAAGGCAAAAGTAAGTTATTTTTGAGTAAAAAATACGGATAAGTTATCAACAGCGGTTATAGATTTATAACAATTGTTTATTGCGGTGAAATATTGAAAGAGTCAAAAAAAAAAGTGTAAATTACACTTATATTTTAATTCTTAAACTTAACTTTATAAAAAAATTTGAAAATTAAATTTGAATGATGACGAGCATAGCAACCAATAAAAACGAAGTGATTTTATACTATAATTCTAACACCTCATTAGGCAAGCAAACATTACCCTATGTTGAGGATGCTGGAAAAGATATAAGAACAGTAGATATATCTAAAACAAAAGTAACTGGCACACAGTGGGCTGCAATAGCAGACGAGCTACAAATTAGCATAGCAGATTTAGTAAATAAGGAACACCCAGATTTTCAACAAAATTATAACGAGTCTACTAATTTGTCTCAAGACGATTGGATTAAAATATTAAACGCAAACCCAGAGAGTTTAAAATGTCCTATTCTTATTGTTGGTAATGTTTATCATTTAATAGAAACACCATCAAAAGTAGCGTCTTTATTAAAAGTAGAAGGCGAAAATATTGATGCACAAAATCCAGATTAACAATCTTAAACATATAATTATCCAACTCAAGTTTTTTTGCAACTAATGCATGCTTGACTACTAACAAAATTAATTTTCCCTCAACGAATTTCAATGGCAATTAACACGACCTTAAAACATGATTCTATAAGAGATTTAGTTCTCGAACTGTCTAAAGTTTTGAATACAGACCACGAAAAGGATAATAACGAGCTTTGCTTCGATTTGCCTAAAAAAATTGGTGACGGTTACTTTAGAGCTATTGAATTTGATTTTGGCGTTGGAATTATTTTAGCCGATTTTCTTTTAAAAGAAAAGATGACCTTGACTTTTGAAAAAGAAAAAATAAACCCATTAAAATTCTTTTTTAATCTCGATGCGCCTGTGAAGTTTTCTGGAAAAGAGAACAATACCAAATTAAACCGGTTAGAAAGTATTTTATTTAGCCCTGATAATTATGAGAATCAAAGCTTTCAATTTGAAAAAAATCAGCCAATCACATTTTTCTATGTACAAATAAACCGAAAATTGTTTGAAGCAAAAATTGAACAGTTTATAGGTGAAATTGATGAAAACTTAGAGGCACTTTTTAGAGATTTAAATGGTATTAATAAATTTTATTACAAGAGTTATTTTTCTCTTGATATTGCAGAATTAATAGAAGAGTTTAAAACCTGCGAGCTCACAGATTTTATGCAATCTGTTTTTTTAGAAGGCAAAACATATGAGGTCATTACAAAATATTTGCAACTCTATATAGAAAAAAATGTTGAGCATAATAACCATAAATTAATGAGGCAGTCTTCTATTACCAAAATAGAAAAAGCTGTTAATATTATAAAGAAAGAAGTAGATGTTAGACTCACTGTTAATGGTTTGGCTAAACGTGTGGGGCTAAATCAAAACACGTTACAAACAGGATTTCAGCAATTATTTTCGACCTCTGTTAACGAATACATACGAGACCATAAAATAGAATATGCTAAGGAACTTTTAGAAAATTCGGGCTTAAATATTACCGAAATAACTTATAAAATTGGCATAAATTCTCGAAGTTATTTTTCTAAACTTTTTAAAACCCGTTATGGATTAACTCCAAAACAATACATTACTCAATCTAGAAAAGGAAGTAACAAGTCTGCATAAAGCATTTAATTTTTCTTCTTTAACTCCCTATAAACACTGCTTTTTATTAAAGTTTTGAAACAAATTAACGCTTTTACGCATCAAAAAGCAACCAAAAGTGTTATACTATGTTTCAATTTTGTTAACCGATAAAGCAAAAAAAAAGTTCTTTTGTAGTAAAACCATTGACCATTAATTATATGGTTAAAATAAAATGATCACGCTATGAAAAACGTAACAACATTAAATACTTTTCCCAAACAAATTTTTAGATTAAAAGAATTATTAGGTGGTATTATAACGGAAGATTATGGAATTTATAAATTAGAGTTCAATAACACCTTTGGAAATGGTACCATTAAACATTATCCTTTAAGAGATGGGAATTCCGTTTTAGATTTTGATATTATTGTAAAGCAGGATTTAGTATTTAAAATTGGTGATAATGAAACCAACCTCTTGTATTTTGCCTATTGTACAGAAGGCATGTGCTATTTTAAGTCTGCTTTAAACGAAAAATACAATAGAATTGAGGAGCTTCGACCAAGTGTTATAGGTTGTTTCAAGGAAGACAGCAATCAACTAAATATTAAGAAAGATAAAAAATTTGTGTTCAACCTTATCGCTATAGACAAGGACAATTATTTTAATCGTTTTAGTAACAATGAAGATGAAAACTCAGGACAGCTTAAAAACTTACTTAAATCGTTCGAGATTTTAAATTCTCGTTTGTTTCAATGTACCTATAATTTAAAGATATCTGATTGTTTAAGAGTAGCAAGCACAACCTCACTGGATTGTTTGGTTTCGAATATTTTAAAAATAGAAAGTAGTCATCAAAAAGTTTTAGCGCTTCATATCAATCAATTTTTCAAAGAAGTAAATGAAGAGGTTTCCAGTGCTACATTGAGTAAATCTGAACTTCAGAAAGTTAGACAATTAACAGATTATATTACAGAATATCCAGAGGTACAGCATTCTATTGCCAGCTTATGTGGAAAAATATCCATGTCTCCAGCCAAATTACAAGAAGGCTTTAAGAGCATGCATGATACTACTGTTGCCGATTTTGTTAGAAATGTACGTATTGAAAAAGCCGAAAAATTACTGCTTGAAACCGATTTAAACATTTCAGAAATTGTCTATACTATTGGTTTGACGAGTAGAAGTTATTTTTGTAAAATCTTTAAAAAGAAATACGATTGTAGCCCTAAACGTTATCGGAAAATTATTAGAGCATCTACTAATACTAACTTTCAATCTCAAATTGTATAAAACGAAAAAGGATATCTTAAAAAGATATCCTTTTTTTAAATTAATTATTTAACCAACCGAAAATAATTAATTATCTTAAATCTTCTAAACCTTTGATAGTATTTAAACCGGTTTCGATTTTAGATTTTTGATTTTGCAAAATAGATTTTGTAGAAGATGGTAAACTTACATCTTCCATTACATCCTTATATTCGTCAATTGCTGCTTTTTCGCCTCTTATAGACTCTTCCAGCATGCTTTCTGCGTTATCTGCAGAAAATAAAGCTTTTGTATCCATCCATGCACGGTGCAAAGTACCTTTAACACTTCCGCCCTTGTCTACTTCTTGTCCAAAACTTCTAATTTCTGTTTTAAGTTCGTGTCCAAAATCGTAACGCTCCTGTGCTTTTTTATTAAAGTAACTCTTTAAACCAGCATGATCTGCATTTTCCGCAGCTTTTTTAAAACCTTTTTCTGCGTCGTACGTTCTTTCTAATAATTCGTTAAGTTTTTTTCCAACTTCTTCTGTGTAAGTTCCCATAATTTTTGTTTTTTGTTGTTAATATATACTGTAATGAAACTAAAAAATTCACTTCATCACTACTGTAAATATAACTTGTAAATAGGAGCTTATTTAGCTTGAAAAAATAGATTGTTTGCTCGAAAAATTACTAACGTTTTTAACATAAAACTTTGTTAACCAAAACGTTAAGATTTAACTAAAAAATCTGGAATAAATTGTGCTAACATCATGAGTAAAGCTTCTTCTGTTTTACTAAAATTATTATTTATTTGCTTTTTCGATGCCATGACATTAAAAGCCTTTTTTATAGCATTGTTTGTGTATTGCTCTGCAATTATAGGATGTACATAATATTTTCTACATACGTTTCGGGTGTTACCCAAAGCTTTTGCTGCAGCATCGTAAGCCAAAAGGATATTTTTCTCCTTGTCTTTTTTGTCTGAAGTTAGTCCTGAAAGAAATAGACTATCTAAAAATACTACCGATGCTGCCCAAGTTCTAAAATCCTTAGCAGTAAAGTGGGAATTGCAAATAGTATAAATATAGTCGTTTACCATACTACTATCTATAGTATGCTTAACTCCGTTTGCATCGTAATATTTAAATAATTCCCAACCTGGTAATTCTTGACATTTGTTAATTAAGTGCCTTAAACGCTTATTTCTTACACTTACAGAATGGGCTTTCCCTTTTTTACCAGTAAATTCAAACTTGATTTTATCTTTTGCAACATGCACATGTTTGCTTCTTAAAGTTGATAAACCATAGGTTTTGTTACGTTTTGCATATTGCTCGTTTCCAATTCTTATATGCGTTTCTTCCATAAGCTTTAAAACCAATGCCAGTGTTTTGGTTTTTGGCCAATTGGTTTGGTTTAAATCTTTGTCTATTTGCTTTCGAATACCTGGTAAAACTTTACCAAAACTTAACATTCTGTAAAACTTAGTCTGGTTTCTTATTTTGTTCCAAACCGGATGGTACCTATATTGTTTTCTTGCTTTTGCATCTCTACCAGTGGCTTGTAAATGTGTGTTTTCAAGGCTGGAAATATTAACGTCATCCCATGCAGGCGGTATGACCAAACCATCTATACGTTTAAGATCCTTTTTGTCTTTTAAGGGTTCACCATTATACTCGTAAATAAAGTGCTCTTTTTTTCGCCTTCTTTTAATTTTTAAGATGCGATTAGTGGCATAGATAAGATCCAGCTTCTCAATAGCAATTTCTGGAGCGCTCCAAAGCTCTTTTAAAAATTTATCGTTCTTAAAATTACTTTTTGCCATGTCTTAATTATCTATGCTTTTTAATATAATCTTGATACTCTTTAGACAATGAAGTTTTTTGATTGTCTGTTAACACCTTTCCCGCAAGTTGAAACACCTCATGTTCTTCCTCATCTAAATGATGCTCAACTTCATGCTGTAATTTTTTTGCAATTTTTAACCACCCTGAAGAATCGTAATCCATTTCTTCCAATTCGGCTAATAATTCATCAATTTCATGATGTTCTGCAATACTATGTCTTGCTTTTTCTTGTGTTAAATCATCGTCAATTAATGGTACGTAGAAAAAACGTTCTTCTCCGTCTTCATGTATTTCTAATTCATGTTTAACCGCCTTAAAAATCTCGTCTCTTTTTTTAGTATCTCCAGAGGTTTCCACTAACTTTTTTAATAAGTCGCGTTGTATTTCGTGATCTTTTCTTAGTGCTTCAAAAATATTCATATGTGTTGGTTTTATTAATATAATGTAAGAGTAAATATAGCAAATTAGAAAGCTCAATTTTAATTTCATAACTAAAATTAGTAATGCATTAACATAAAAAAATCGGCTTAAAGCCGATTTTTTTTGTCTGTAAATTGAAAACTAAAATTAGTCTTTATAAATTACTTTAGCATCTTGGATATTTGCTGTGGCATCATTCATTGTAGCAAAGTATCTGTTTTTTTGATTATATTTTCTATCTGGTCTCTCTCCAACAATATAATATCTAACATCCAATTCTGGTGCGTTTAATGTTACTTGATCCGAAACTCTCATTTTCTTATCTCCAATTTTAGTAGAAGTTGGCATTAATTCAGATATAACATATAAAGTAGAGCCCGTCGCTCTAATTTCTTTAATATCCATTTTATGTTCCATCCCTGTAACTTCAGATTCAACCATAAGAGTTTGTTCCATTTTTTCACCCATATCGTCTGGCATATCTACATCTAAATAAGGAACTTCTACTTCTGTTTCTTCCATTACGATAACAACTTTTGGCACTTTTACCATAGTGGTTTTCGTCCCTACGTTCACATCTGCCCAATCAACGTCGAATGTAGGTAATTGTCCTGCTTCTGTATCAATATCCACATCTACATCCATACCAGGAAGTTTTGTTTCTTTTTCTTGATCTACCTTACATCCCACTAAAATAATAGTTAAACATATAACGGCACTTAATAATAATTTTCTCATAATTTGTAATCTTTATAATTAGTTGATTTATGGTCAATATAAGGATATCAAATAGTTTTAATTGCCCCTATCCAATATAAAAATAGTTCTATGAAAACAAAAAAATCGGCTTAAAGCCGATTTTCATAAATTGTTATTTTTAAGTTTAGAATGCTACCTTGAAAATAATCGTTTTAGCAACACCACAGATCCTATTTTTCCAGCAACTTTAATTCCTGTTTGTATCCATTGTGCTGGCTGTAAACTTTCTTTCAAGTCACCCTGTACGGATTTTACTTCTTCTTTAGCTATTTGTCGCTCTAAATCCAGACGTTTTAAATCTATCTCGATATCTTTAAAATTATAATATACTTTTCTCATTATTTAAAAAATGTTTTAGAAAGTTCTTGTATAACTTTTGAATCGATAAAGCTTCTAAAGATAAAAAGTAGGAAAGCACATAAAATTAATATGACACCTACAATTACAAATCCTAAGGTATAATTATCTAACAAAGCACCAATATAAAAAGCAAGAGAAATAGCTAAAAAAACCATTCCCATTAAGAAAACACCACCTATTGCAACTGCCTTAAATATCATACTCACTGATATAGACAATTGTTGGAAGATTTTTAATTTATAAAAATCGTGCGATTTTCTTAAATATTCTTCAGATTTGTCGACTGCTTTGGAGGAAGCATCACTAATAGAATCAATTACAGACATATATTATGATGTTTTCTGTAATTTCTTATTTTTAGCTTTTAGTACTTCTAATTTCTTTTCTAAAGTAGTAATTACATCTTCAGCTTTATAACTTGCATTTTCTACAACAGACTCAATCTGTGATTCTAATGTAGCCTTTCCTGAAACTAACCCAGTGGCAATCTGATCTTTTAAATCAACCGCTCCAGTCGCTACTCTGTCTTTAGCTAAAAGCGCTTCGTCTGTTAATTTTCTTCTTGTATTACTACCTTTGTCTGGTGCAAATAATATTCCCAAAGTTGCTCCTATAGCAGAACCCAATAATAGGCCCAATGCTGTATTACTTGTATTACTCATAATTTTTTTTGTTTTAGTTGTTAATATTTGTTGTTGCTTAATATTTTTAAGACGTTAACTCTCTCACAAAGTTACAATATGCTTTCTAATTTAGTCTTAAAATTTACTTAAATGAAGTACTAAATCTTTGTTAATTCAATAATTAAAATGCTTTTTTTAAGAAATTTTATAGAAATTTATCAATGAAACATATAAATGATGAATAATATAACAACATATAATCCTTACAATGGTGCTCAATTAAATAAATATGAACTCTTTTCGAGCGAAAAAACACTATCGGTTTTAAATGCCGCCGAAAATACGTTTCATAATTGGAAATTAACACCAATAAAAAAACGCGCCAAATTAATTAGAAAAGTTGGAGATGTCTTAAATGAAAATTTAGAAAAGTACAGCGAGTTAATAACCTTAGAAATGGGTAAACCTATTACCCAGAGTCGTGCTGAAATTAAAAAGTGTATTTTGCTTTGTGATTTTTACGAAAAAAATGCAGCACGTTTTCTTGCCGATCAATTAATTGAAACCGAAGCTCAAGAAAGTTTTATCAGTTATGATCCCTTAGGTGTTATTTTAGCAGTTATGCCTTGGAACTATCCGTTTTGGCAGGTATTTAGATTTGCCATCCCAACACTAACTGCAGGTAATACGGGTTTACTTAAACATGCATCGAATGTTACAGGATGCGCCTTGGCCATTCAAGATGTTTTTGAGCAGGCAGGCTACCCTATAGGATGTTTTCAAACCCTTCTTTCAAATCATGATACTATTGAGGAACTTATTCAAAATGAAAAAATAAAAGCCGTATCACTAACTGGAAGCGAAAAAGCGGGTATTAGCATTGCTGGAACTGCAAGTAAGGTGTTAAAAAAATCGGTATTAGAATTAGGCGGAAATAACGCCTGTATTGTTCTAGACGATGCCGATTTAGATAAGTACCTGGATATCATGGTAAATGCGAGGTTCCAAAATTCTGGACAAAGTTGTATTGCGGCCAAGCGATTTATTGTTACAGAAGGTATTTACGAAACGTTTTTAAAGCGTTTTAAAGCTAAAGTTGAAAATTTAAAATACGACGACCCTTTAAAAGAATCAACCGATATAGCAACACAAGCCAGAGAAGATTTAGCCGAAGATTTACAGAAACAAATAAATGCATCTATTAAAATGGGAGCTAAAGTTCTTATTGGAAATAAAAAAGATAAAGCGTATTTTGCACCTACAATACTTACAGACGTTACCGAGGAAATGGCTGTATTTAAAGAGGAAACCTTTGGTCCTGTTGCGCCAATTATTAAAGCAAAAAACCTCGATCATGCAATTTCTATTGCAGCAAATAGCAAATTTGGCTTAGGCACCATGGTATTTACAAAAGATATAGAAAAGGCTAAACAAAAAATTATTGATGTTCCAGATGGCGCCTTTTTTATAAACGAATTAGTTAAGTCAGACCCAAGACTTCCATTTGGTGGCACTAAAGCATCTGGTTATGGTAGAGAGCTCTCTCAAGAAGGGATTCATGAATTTGTAAATATTAAAACAGTATATATTAATAAATAAAAACTAACATATTATTACTATGAGTTTAATTAAAGAAGAAGAAGAAGAAAAAAGAAGAGATTATATATTACAAAAAGATAAAACCACCAAAGGCGTATCTTCCTTTGTAATTATTGCATTAGTAATTTTAGTAATTGCGGTAATTGCTTCAGGACTATACTTTAAATGGTTTTAAAAACCACTTTAAAATAAAAAATCCAATCAAAAATTTTGATTGGATTTTTTTTGTCGGGGTGGCAGGATTCGAACCTGCGGCCTCCACGTCCCAAACGTGGCGCGATAACCGGGCTACGCTACACCCCGAAAACGATTATCTCATCTAAAAGCGTTAAATTTTAGAAGTGCAAATATACTTTACTTATTTAAATAACAAACTATTTTTATTGTAAATTGTAGAAAACATTTAAATCTAACAATGAAGACAAAAAAACTGACTTATCTTTTATTATTTTTAGTAACGCTTTCTGCATGTGCTCAAGATAAAAATCCTGTAAACAAAAAAAATTCGCACGAAGTTATTGTTCCAAATCTAACCAATCCTTGGGGATTTGTGTTTCTACCAGATAGTTCTATGTTAATTACAGAGAAAGAAGGCAAAATAATTCATTATAAAAATAAAATTAAAACAGAAATTAAGGGTTTGCCAGAAATATATGTTCGTGGTCAAGGTGGATTGTTAGATATTAATATTCATCCAGACTATAAAAATAATGGTTGGGTCTATTTCACTTATGCCTCACCAAAAGGTAAAAAAAAAGGAGGTAATACCGCTCTAATGCGAGCAAAAATTAGCAAAGATTCTTTAATTGAAAAGCAACTTCTATATAAGGCAACCCCTAATACCACCAAAGGGCAACATTTTGGATCACGCATTGTTTTCGATAAAGATGGCTATCTTTATTTTACCATTGGTGAGCGTGGTGAACGCGATGTCAACCCGCAGGACGTAACTCGTGATGGTGGTAAGGTTTATAGATTAAACGATGATGGTAGCATTCCAGAAGACAATCCTTTCGTTAATAATAAAAACGCAAAAAAAGCCATTTGGTCTTATGGACATCGCAACCCGCAAGGTATGGAATTACATCCCGAAACCCAAGAAATCTGGACACACGAACATGGTCCTAAAGGAGGAGACGAAATTAATATTATTACTAAAGGAAAAAATTACGGTTGGCCTGTAATAACCTATGGCAGAAATTATATTGGCACCAGTATTACAGATGAAACAAAAAAAGAAGGGATGGAGCAACCACTACATTATTGGACACCATCCATCGCGCCAAGCGGCATGGCCTTTATTTCCTCTAATAAATATGGTGATTGGAAAGGCAGCTTACTAGTTGGCTCCTTAAAGTTTAGCTACTTAGACCGTTGCGAATTAAAAAACGGAAAAGTAATTAAAGAGGAAAGACTTCTCGATACTATTGGCAGAGTGCGTTCCATAGAACAAGGACCAGACGGTTATATTTATGTTGGCGTGGAGAATTTGGGCATCGTTAAATTAATAAGGAATTAAAATTTATGAAACACATATTCTTCACTTTATACTTGTCTATCTTCATTCTTGCCTGTAACTCATCAGATAAAAAAACGGCAAATAAAAGTATGTCTTTGAGTCAGGAGTTTTCAGAAGGCAAACAAATTTATAACGACTTTTGCATGCAATGTCACATGGCCAATGGAGAAGGTGTACCAAAGGTGTTTCCACCATTAGCAAATTCCGATTATTTAGAAAATAAGAGAACCGAAAGCATAAAAGGCATAAAATACGGCATGTCTGGAGAGATTACCGTTAATGGTGTAAAGTACAATTCTGTAATGGCTGCACAAGGCTTAAGTGATGAAGAAGTTGCTCATGTAATGAACTATATTACAAACAGTTGGGGAAACAAAAACACATCGTTAATAACTGAGGAAGAAGTTTCAAAGATTGAACCTTAATCTTTTGTTTCAAATTCCTAAATTTGTGAGATTAAATTAAACACGTAATACATGTTAATAATAGGAATTGCTGGTGGTACTGGCTGTGGAAAAACAACAGTTGTAGAGCAAATAATGAATGAGTTACCAGAAGGCGAAGTTGGTGTTATTTCTCAAGATTCTTATTACAAAGACACGTCACATATGTCTTACGACGAGCGTGTTAAAATTAATTTTGACCACCCAAAATCCATAGATTTTAAATTACTAAGACAACATCTAACAGCGTTGAAAGCAGGAGAAAGTATTGAACAACCTGTCTATTCTTTTGTAGAACATAACCGGACTAAAGAAACAATTACCACGCATCCAAAACACGTGATGATTGTAGAAGGTATTCTTATTTTGAGCAAGCAAAAAATTCGAGACATGTTCGATATTAAAATTTTTGTGCACGCAGACAGCGACGAGCGATTAATACGCCGTGTAAGAAGAGATATTGCCGAACGTGGCAGAGATATAAACGAAGTTTTAACGCGTTATCAAGACACATTAAAGCCAATGCATCAACAATTTATAGAACCTATGAAAGAGTATGCAGATTTAATTATACCTAACAATAAATATAACACTGTCGCAGTTGATATTGTACGTACAATTATTAACGAAAAACTCACTTAATGCTTAAGTATTTTAAAAATATCTTTCTTATTATTTTTATAGCATTTGCTATATGGATGCTGTTTTTCGATGGGAATTCATTATTAATTCACAATGAACTAAATAACGAAATTGAAGCACTGGAAAATGAAAAAAAGTATTACAGAAAAGAAATAGTTAAAGACAATAAAGCCATTAAAGAGTTAAAAAAAGAAGAAGGTTTAGAAAAATTTGCACGGGAAGAATATTACATGAAACGTGATAACGAAGACATTTATATTATTGAATATCAAGACAGTTTAAAAGTGAGTGAAAATGAGTAAAAAACTATTTAACGATTTTGATAGTGTTTCTGCCAAAGCCTGGAAGCAAAAAATTCAGGTGGATTTAAAAGGTGCAGATTATAACGATACGTTAATCTGGAAGACGCCCGAAGATATTAATGTAAAACCCTTTTACCACGCCGAAGATTTTGAAAATAAATCGTTTTTTGAAGTCGATTCACAGCCATGGTTAATATGTCAATCCGTATTTGTTTTCGATGTTGTAAAATCGAATTTAAAAGCCATCGATGCCATTAATCGTGGTGCAGAAAGCTTGAAATTTATTATCCCAAATAAAGAGGTTTCCATTGCTGTTTTATTAAAAAATATAGATACTTCTGCTACTCCATTATATTTTGAACTGCAGTTTTTAGACTCAGATTATGTAAAACAACTTACGGCTATTTCCGCAGAGAGTAAAATTTATATACTTACAGATATTATTGGAAATCTTGCCAAATCTGGTAACTGGTTTAATAATATAAATAGCGATCATGAGCAATTAGATAAAATCACAACGTTTTCTAACCATACATTAAGTGTCGATTTAAGTTTATACCAAAACGCTGGAGCGACCATCGTGCAACAATTAGCATATAGTTTAGCACATGCAAACGAATATTTAAATTATTTTGAAAATAAAAAACCAATGGTTATCACTTTTAAAGTTTCGGTTGGTACAAATTATTTTTTCGAAATTGCAAAACTAAGAGCTTTAAGGGTATTGTGGAATACATTAGCCAGAGAATACAATATTATGGAAGATTGCCACATTATTGCCACACCAACAAAACGTAACAAAACACTTTACGATTACAACACCAACATGTTACGCACAACAACAGAATGTATGAGTGCAATTCTTGGTGGCGCAAACGCGGTTTGTAACTTGGCTTACGATACAATTTATCATAAAGACAACGAATTTGGAGAGCGTATTTCCAGAAATCAGTTGTTAATTATAAAACATGAAAGTTATTTTGATGCTGTAGAAAATGCTTCAGATGGTGCCTACTACATTGAAAGTTTAACACAACAACTTTCGGAAAAGGCTCTAACGCTGTTTAAAGACATAGAAAATAATGGCGGATTTCTTAAACAGCTAAAAGAAGGGTTAATTCAGAAAAAAATAAAAGAAAGTGCTGTAAAAGAAGAAGCACATTTTAATAACGGCGAAACAATTTTATTAGGAACCAATAAACATCCCAATAAAGAGGATAAAATGAAAGACCATTTAGAGCTTTATCCTTTTTTGAAAATGAACGCCAGAAAAACACTTATTGAACCTGTTTTAGAAAAACGATTAGCTGAAACTTTAGAACAAAACCGATTAAAAACAGAATAAATATTTTACAAATGAAAACAACTTTTAAACTTTTTACATTATTTATTTTAGTCACTTTTTCAAGTTGTGACAATGCTAAAAAAATGGAATATAAATATGCCGAAAGCCCTAAATTATTGGCTTGCGATTTCCCCAATGGCGATTTATTTAATGAAGCTGTCTATTCTTTTGAAAACGACATTATCAACCATTACGACAAGCAAAACAAAAATGTTACACGTGCGTATTCTAATTTTTTAAGTATGCGTTTAAGAAATAAGATGGATGTAAAAGAATTTGCAAGCGAACACAGTTTAAATCTTGCAAAAGCGCTAAAAACAGAGTCAGATTTGTGGACAACGAGTAATAATAATAATAATATCTCTTTAGACTACTCACACCCTATTATAGATTGTATTGCTAACAATATTAAAGACAAAGATGTTAAAACAACATATAACGCCTTATTAGCTACTAACAGTTTAAAGCCTGAATTAGTGCTACCGTTGTTAATAGGAAACTCAAGATCCATCCAAATAGATGGAGGCTTAAAATCTTATGTAGCACTCGATTTTTTCTATTCCAAATTACTTGATTTAAAATTAGAAGATTTAAAAAATCCAAATCCTGAAGAGCAACCAAACCCAGCAGAGCCTGCAATTAATGGTGTGGATATAAACAGAACGCCACAGCCAATAACTCCAGAACAAGATCCGCATGCGGGACATAATCACGATTAATGAGCAGAAAAAACCTTCAACATATCAACATAAAATCTGAGGCTAAAAACACAGGTTCAAAAAAAGCTAATACAACGTTAACAGCCGAAGATATTCCCGTAAAATCGAAGTATACTCAAGCCGATTTAGAAAACGTAGAGCACTTAGAATTCGTTGCCGGAATTGCTCCAAATTTACGTGGACCGTATTCAACCATGTATGTTCGCAGACCATGGACAATTAGGCAATATGCAGGATTTTCTACTGCCGAAGAAAGCAATGCGTTTTACCGTAGAAATCTCGAAGCAGGACAAAAAGGCCTCTCTGTTGCTTTCGATTTAGCCACACATCGAGGCTACGATAGTGATCATGAACGTGTGGTTGGTGACGTTGGTAAGGCAGGTGTTGCTATAGATAGTGTTGAAGATATGAAGGTGCTTTTCGACCAGATTCCGTTAGATAAAATGTCGGTTTCCATGACTATGAATGGTGCTGTATTACCCATTTTAGCCTTTTATATTGTGGCTGCCGAAGAGCAAGGTGTTAAGCCAGAAGCATTGGCTGGAACCATTCAAAACGATATTTTAAAGGAGTTTATGGTACGTAACACGTACATCTACCCTCCAACTCCATCGATGCAGATTATTTCGGATATTTTTGAATATACCAGTAAACACATGCCTAAATTTAATAGTATTAGTATTTCTGGGTACCACATGCAGGAAGCAGGTGCTACTTGCGATATTGAATTGGCATACACGCTTGCAGATGGCTTAGAATATATTAGAAAAGGTTTAGCCGCAGGAATGGATATCGACACATTTGCACCGCGTTTGTCTTTCTTTTGGGCCATTGGGATGAATCATTTTATGGAAATTGCTAAAATGAGAGCTGCCAGAATGTTATGGGCAAAATTAGTGAAACAGTTTAACCCTAAAAACCCGAAATCCTTGGCGTTGCGTACACATTGCCAAACCAGTGGCTGGAGCTTAACAGAGCAAGATCCTTTTAATAATGTAGCCCGAACCACGATTGAAGCTGCTGCTGCCGCCTTTGGTGGCACGCAAAGTTTACACACCAATGCCTTAGACGAGGCCATTGCACTACCAACAGATTTTTCGGCAAGAATTGCAAGAAACACACAAATATTTTTACAAGAAGAAACCCATATCACTAAAACTGTAGATCCTTGGGCTGGTAGTTATTATGTAGAAAAACTAACCCACGATATCACACAAAAAGCATGGTCGTTAATTGAAGAAGTTGAAGAACTTGGGGGCATGACCAAAGCCATAGAAGCTGGTATCCCGAAATTAAGAATTGAAGAAGCCGCTGCAAGAAAGCAAGCAAGAATAGATTCTGGCCAGGATATTATTGTTGGCGTTAATAATTATGTTTTAGACCAGGAAGATCCATTACATATTTTAGAAGTAGATAACCAAACCGTAAGAAAACAACAAATAGCTCGTTTGGAACACACTAAAGCCAATCGTGATAAGGAAAAAGTAAAGCAGGCATTAAACAATTTAACAGTAGCTGCTAAAACAGGTCAGGGAAATTTATTAGCTTTAGCAGTAATTGCAGCACGAGAACGTGCTACTTTAGGCGAAATTAGCGACGCTTTAGAAACTGTTTACGGCAGATATAAAGCGCAAATAAAATCATTTTCTGGAGTGTATAGTAAAGAGATAAAAAACGATAAGAGTTTTGAGAAAGCTAAACAATTAGCAGACCAGTTTGCAGAGCAAGATGGCAGAAGACCCAGAATTATGATTGCTAAAATGGGACAGGATGGTCATGATCGTGGTGCAAAAGTTGTGGCTACTGGCTATGCAGATGTTGGTTTCGATGTAGATATTGGCCCACTGTTTCAAACCCCAAAAGAGGCTGCCAAACAAGCGGTAGAAAACGATGTGCATATCTTAGGCGTGTCCTCTCTTGCTGCAGGACACAAAACCTTAGTACCACAGGTTATAGAGGAACTAAAAAACTATGGTCGTGAAGATATCATGGTGGTTGTTGGTGGTGTTATACCAAAACAAGATTACCAGTATTTATTCGATGCTGGTGCAATTGCCGTTTTTGGACCAGGTACTAAAATTAGTGACGCTGCGATTACACTTTTGGAGATTTTAATTGATTAGTTCTGGTTTTTACAATACTATTTTTTTATACAAATCAAATTTAAAACGATTTGTATCATAGAAGTTGCTACAATAAACATTATGAAAAACACTATCCCTTTATTACTTATTTTATTTTTTGGTCTTTCATATTCGCAAAATTCAAACAAAAAGGAAATGCTGTATGATGAAAATTGGAACTTGATAAAAATGGAGGAATTTAAAGAGAAAATAAAAGATAAAAAGTATGCTTATCGATTTGTTGAAAATGATACTGCATATCTTGGAAAAATTCTTCTTAAGGAAAAAACTGGGGAAATTACCGACAATGAAAGAACTTCACTTGTTAACTATTTGAGAAGTATTACTAAAATAGAAGTGGACTCTACTAAAAACATCGTTATAAATTTTTTCTTTAAACCCGAAGTTAAGCCAAATGGTTCGTGTATAGACCATTACACCTCTGATTATAAGTATAAAAAATATTTTAAAAAAAGTGGAAAGGATACTCAGTTTTTCATTACAGAAAAAGGTTATAATTACAAATCAAAAAATGTATTTGAAGACAAGGACAACTTTATAAGAGAATTATTTTTTAAGTATCATTTCACCTGTGGAAATTACATAATAATAAAAAACAATGGCAAATATTTAAGGAGATTTGGAGAATATAGACAGCACGAAATTATTGAAAAGATCAATTCCGAATGGGAAAAAATGTAGCTAATATCACGTTAGTTTGATTACAGCGAATTTAATAATACCAAAATAGTTGTTAGCTATCAAAACTTATTAAACAAGAAATACAAAACCTCTATTGAATTTTTTTCATACTTGTAACCTAAAACTAAGCGCTCTAACTTCGGAACAATTCTTGTTTCATTGCTTTTTATATCTCCTTAAACAATTTTTTCCTTAAATTGAAATTGAAAAATAACGACGACGATTATTAATAAACAATGAACTTAAATGTTATAAAACATACTAATCCATACGTTATAAGTTTACTTATATGTTTTAACTTTTGTTCTCTGTTTAAAAGTTTTGCCCAAGAAACTAATTTTCTAAAAGCGATAAAAAAGGATAGTGTTTTTATTAAAAAAGAATTTAATAAAGGGCAAAGGGCCTTAGAATTTAATGGCAACGATGGACCTTACATCATTAATGACACGTTATTATATAGCGTAAACACACAAAACAGACTTACAGTAACTCCTTTTTTTAACAGAGACTCTATAGCGGTTATAGTAGATAATAAGGCAAAAGATACCTTTTACATAGGCTTAGAGAAAGGATATACCACACCAAATACCGTTTACAGCAGTCATGATAAGGTGATGGTAATCTCGGATATCGAGGGCAATTTTAATGCCTTTTATAGTTTCCTGTATGCCAATAAAATAATTGACAAGAACTACAATTGGATTTACGGTAATGGGCATTTGGTTTTAGGTGGCGATTTTGTAGATAGAGGCACGAACGTTACACAAGTCTTATGGTTAATTTACAAGCTGGACCATCAAGCAAAAAAACAAAAAGGAACGGTACATTTTATTTTAGGTAATCATGAAATTCTTAACTTTTATGGCGACCACAGGTATAACGATAATAAATACATTAAGGTGGCACAAGAAATTAGCCAGATAGCAGATAAAAAAGAAGCCATTTCATACTTATACTCTAATGAGTCTGAATTAGGCAAATGGCTGGCCACAAAAAATGTGGTTGAAAAAATTGGCTCCTATCTGTTTGTACATGCTGGTTTAAGTACAGATATTTTAAGTTACAATATGGATTTAAAGGCAATAAATGAACGTATACGCTCCCGATTTAATGGTATTCAAGATCCTAAAGATAAAACTCTTAATTTTTTATATGGTGCAAAAGGTCCTTTTTGGTATCGCGGACTTGTAAGAAGCAGAATTCAATACGATAAAATAAAACTGTTTGAACTCGACAAAATTTTAAAGTATTACAATGCCGAAAAAATTGTAGTTGGCCACACACCTGTACCGGAAATCTCAACAGACTTTAATGGTAAAGTAATTAGAACAGATGTATTACATGGCTCCACAAAGTTTTCTGGTGAAACCAAAGGACTACTTATTGAGAAAGGAGTAGAATTTATTGTTGACGATACTGGTAATAAAACCCTTTTACAAAATAAACTATAGGCCATTAAAATGAGTGTCAAGAAAATGCAACCTGTCTTCTATCCACGATTTTAAATATGCATAATGTTCTTCGTTAGAGATTTCGTTTAAATGATTCTCTTTCCATATTAGATGCTCACGCTCATAAACCTTTTGGTTTGTAAACTTAGTATAGGTTTTATCTACTTTATCTAATAGCACATCAGTACTAAAAGCACTTGCTCTCAAGTCTGTCCATCTCTTCTTTAAAGCCTCTTTATAACCATTTGGGTTAAGCGCTATTAATCGATTAAAAAGCCCATTACCCAATACATCCTTGGTCATACGCTCGCGCTTTCCATCTTGAATAATACCCATAACGCCATCTAAATCCCAAGGTATAAAAAAGAAAGGTTCATCTTTATCGTACTTGCCAAGGTAGTAATTCTTGCCCATGTTATCTGTTGCTCTTACCATATTTATAAAAAGGTAATAATCGATAGCATTAGATAGTTTTACATGCTTTTCTATGTGTTGTAAAAACTCCTGATCTGTACCATTAACAACCAAATTTTGAAACGTTGCCAGGTTTTTAAACTCCGATGTATAGTTTATAAAAGGATATTCTGTACGCCAACCATTCCAGTGTGGGAAAAGATTATTAAACTCAGGCGATTTTGTAAAATCTGGTCCACCTTTGTATGAGTTTGCTTTATATAATTCGCCATAAATAGCATCATCAATATGCTTTTTTAACTTTAATTGCTTTCTGTCTACAGATTCAGATAATGCATAAAGCCCATAATATTCATTATTTTTAAAAACCTCAACATACTCCACTTCAAAACCGCTTTTAGCTTTAGGCTCTTTTTCGGCATAATAAGGTTGGTGTATTTTATTCCATATATTAGTTGAAAGCGTAGAGCGTAAGCGTAATGGTTCGTTATATAAACCATCAAGTATCCAATCGTCGTCGTTTCGCATACCTTTAAATTTAACATCTTTTTTTTCTTTAGAAATACTATCTGTCCAAAACTCTAAATCGAACGATTTTTTAGGAAAAGTCAACGATAAATTACCACGATGCCTCACTCCCATTGTGCTTTCTATAAATTCATTAGCATTAAAAAATGAAAAATAACCAGGTATTTTAGATTCATTATCCATAGCTGCACTATTTATGGTAATATGGATTAATGGCATTTTAGTAATATACAGCGTGTAATCGTCTCCATTAGTTACCGTATAGCTGTCTGTGTAAGACAGTGTATTAGCAGAATCTTTTATGGTAAAAACTTCATTAAATTTTAAACTTTTAATGATTTTACTATTGGATAATACAGAATCTAAATTCTTTTGGTGCCAAACAATAATTTTATTCTTTTTATCTATACCATAGCTGCCTTTGGCTGCGGTAATTTCCTGTGCAAAGCTAGTATCTCCGCAACATAAAAAACAAAAAGAAAGTAATGTAAATAATATATGTCTCATGGTGTCTGTAAACGCTATTAATTAAAATGTTAACCAAAATAACTGGTCTTAAGTTATTTATTAAATCAATTTCTATGCCTTAAATATATAAATGGCTTAATATCTAATCTCTCTAACAAAGATAAACATATAGTAGCTTCAAAAGCGTTCTATCTTAAGTTTAACCAACTGTTAACAACTTCATTTTAAAAACCCACTATTAATTGTATTTTTATAACTTTTAAAATCAAAATCATTTATGAATAAAATAAAAACCGATACCAGAAAGATAGAAGCTATTAGAAAAATTACATTTGCATTTCTAATTTTACTTTGTGGTTTTAATGCTTTCGCACAAAAGCAAGGGCAGATTTTTTGTGATGGTGATAAGAACGGAACATATTTCCCATTATTAGATTCAAAAAAATATATTATTTGGGGTAATACCTTTTATGTGGAAGAGATTATTGGAACCAAAACTAAAAATGGAAAAACCTATAAAGAATATTCTCAAACCTGGGAATCTGGAGATGTGGCAAACCTTTTATTAACAGAAAAAAATGGCAATATCCTTCAGTATATTGAAGAAAATGAGGAAGACAAACTAAGGTTACCTTATGATATTAAAGTAGGAAAATCCTGGAAAACAAATAAAGGATTAGTTGCTTATGAAATTACTTCACTTAAAGGAACACTTAAAACACCAGTTTGTAATTACAGTAATCTTTTAGTTTTAAAATCAAGTTTTCAAAATGGTGAATTTATATTTTATTATCAAAAAGGCTATGGTTATATAGGTGCAGCACAAGATGGTGAACTTATATCCTTTGTGGTGCCAAGAGATCCCAAAGAATTAATAGAAGAGTATAAAAACAAAACGAATTAGATAGTCTCTAAACATTAACCAACTGTTAACAACTTCCATTTTCTAAACCCATAAATAATTGTATTTTTACGACCGAACTTTTTTTATGTAGTTCACTATTAAAACCAAATCAATTAATGGGTAAAATAATTGCCATTGCCAATCAAAAAGGAGGAGTTGGAAAAACAACAACTTCCGTTAATCTTGCAGCTTCGTTAGGTGTTTTAGAAAAAAAAGTTTTACTTATAGATGCCGATCCGCAAGCGAATTCCACCTCAGGATTAGGTATAGATGTAGAAACTGTAGAGATTGGTACATATCAACTTTTAGAGCATAGTAATTCTGCTAAAGAAGCAATAGTATCGACCAGCACTCCTAATCTGGATATTATTCCTGCACACATAGATTTAGTAGCTGTAGAAATAGAACTGGTAGACAAAGAGTCTCGCGAATACATGTTAAAAAAAGCATTACAAGAGATAAAGGACGATTACGATTACATTTTAATTGACTGCGCACCATCTTTAGGCTTGCTAACTTTAAATGCGCTAACTGCTGCAGATGCTGTAATCATTCCTATTCAATGCGAGTATTTCGCACTTGAAGGTTTAGGAAAATTATTAAATACCATTAAAAGCGTACAAAAAATACATAATGCAGAGTTAGATATTGAAGGCTTATTATTAACCATGTACGATTCTCGTTTACGTCTCTCTAACCAGGTTGTGGAAGAAGTACAAAAGCATTTTAACGATATGGTTTTCGAGACCATTATACAGCGTAATGTAAAACTTAGTGAAGCACCAAGTTATGGCGAAAACATTATTAATTATGATGCCTCAAGCAAAGGTGCCGCAAATTATTTAAGTTTGGCAAAAGAAATTATTAATAAAAATTCCTAAACAATGGCGAAGGCAACAAAGAAACAAGCTTTAGGTAGAGGACTTTCGGCTTTATTAAAAGACCCGAGCAACGACATACAATCTGTAAAAGATAAGAACGCAGATAAAGTGATTGGTAATATTGTGGAATTAGAGTTGGGTAGCATAGAAATGAACCCGTTTCAACCACGTACCAGTTTTAATGAAGAAGCCCTTAGAGAATTAGCCTCTTCAATTAAAGAGTTAGGGGTTATACAGCCTATAACGGTAAGAAAATTAGGTTTTGAAAAATACCAGTTAGTTTCTGGAGAGCGTCGTTTTCGTGCGAGTAAATCCATTGGATTAGATACTATTCCTGCCTATATTCGTATTGCTAACGACCAGGAAAGTCTGGAAATGGCACTTGTTGAAAACATTCAACGCCAGGACTTAGATCCTATTGAAATTGCGCTGTCTTATCAACGTTTAATCGATGAGATTAATCTTACTCAAGAGCAAATGAGTGATCGTGTGGGCAAAAAACGTTCAACCATAGCCAACTATTTGCGTCTATTAAAACTGGATCCAATTATTCAAACAGGAATGCGTGATGGCTTTTTGTCTATGGGACATGGTCGTGCAATTATTAATATTGAAGATCAAACCGTACAATTAGATATTTACGAGAAAATTTTATCCAATAAATTATCGGTTCGTGAGACAGAAGCTTTAGTAAAAAACTACAACACTACAAACGAAGTAAAAATACCAGCGAAAACTGAAAAAGAAGAATTGCCAAAATTTGTTAAAAAAGGAATGGCTGCATTTTCAGAATACTTTGGGCATAAAATAGACGTTAAAGTATCCAGTAATGGTAAAGGAAAAATTACTATTCCGTTCCATTCTGAAGAAGATTTTAATAGAATTAAAAAGTTAGTCCAAGGTGACAAATAAATTTCTAATTATTGCTTGTTGTTTTCTTTTTTGTCTTTCTGCTTTAGCGCAAGAAAAAAGAGCCAAAAACGAAAACGAAAAAGCTAAACCTATAGAAAACGTACAGGAATTGGTTGTTGTACCAGCAGACACCTCTTTGGTACGCAAAGAAATAGACCCTTTGCGTCCAACAAAAGCCGCTTTCTATTCTGCCGTCTTACCTGGTTTAGGGCAGGCCTACAATAAAAAATACTGGAAAATTCCATTAGTTTATGCTGCTTTGGGTACAGGTATTTATTTTTATGTAGATAATAACAAGCAGTACAATCGTGTACGAGATGCATACAAACGTCGTTTAGCAGGATTTGAAGATGATGAATTTCAAGGTCGCTTAACAATCGAAGGATTGCAGGAAGCGCAAAAATCGTTTAGAAGAAATAAAGAATTATCTTTATTGATAACTGCTGGTTTATATGCTTTAAATATTATAGACGCCAATGTAGATGCGCACTTATTGCAATATAATGTAGATGATAATTTAAGCTTTAAACCACATTATCAAATCGATGAGTTCGATAACACAGGCAAAGTTGGATTAACCATGAGTTTTAAATTAGATTAGAATATTAACAAGATTTTCCGATGTCTCGGAAACTAAAATTTATAATGTTTGATGAAAATCGCTTTACTAGGCTATGGTAAAATGGGAAAAACAATCGAAGCTATTGCTTTACAACGTGGTCATGAGATTGTGTTAAAAACATCTGAAGCTGTAACTACAGGAATTGAAGTTGCAGATATTGCGATAGATTTTAGTGTTCCAGATGCTGCATTTCAAAATATCTCTAATTGTATAAATCATAATATTCCTGTTATTTCCGGAACCACTGGTTGGTTAGAAAAATACAATAACATTGTTGATTTATGTCATCAAAAAGAAGGTGCTTTTATCTATGCATCAAATTTTAGTTTAGGTGTTAATGTATTTTTCGAATTAAATAAAACATTAGCCAAAATGATGTCTGCCTTAAAAGACTACAAGGTTGATATCGAAGAAATCCATCATACCCAAAAATTAGACGCGCCAAGTGGTACAGCCATTACCCTCGCAAAAGATATTGTTGAAAACCACAACAGTTATAAATCCTGGCAATTAGATAGTGACGAAGAAAATGTACTTCCTATTACTGCAAAACGTATTGAACAGGTTCCTGGAACACATAATATTACCTACAAGAGTGAGATTGATACTATTAAGATAGAACACATTGCGCACAGTAGAGAAGGCTTTGCTTTAGGCGCTGTTGTTGCAGCCGAATGGCTCGTTGGAAAAACAGGAGTTTTTACAATGAAAGATGTGTTAAATATTGGTTAACTAAAAATAAAAATGTAACATTTGCTAATGGAAAACCTCCAATAGTAGATATTTAAAATAAAGATTATGACTGGAATACAATGGTTAATTTTTTTCTTGATTATTCAAATAATTCATGGTTTAGCCACTTGGAAATTATACATTAAAGCCGGACGCAAAGCTTGGGAAGCTTTTATTCCTGTTTATAATGCTGTTATTTTAATGAAAATAATTAACAGACCTTGGTGGTGGACTATCCTACTCTTTTTACCTATTGTTAACCTTATTATGTTTCCAGTAGTTTGGGTAGAAACTGCAAGAAGCTTTGGTAAAAATTCAAGATTAGATACCATACTTGCTATTATAACCTTTGGATTCTATAATTTTTATTTAAACTATGTTGCAGAGGTTAATTACATTGCAGACAGAAGTTTAAAACCAAGAAGCAGTGCTGGCGATTGGATTAGCTCCGTTTTGTTTGCCGTTGTTGCTGCTACTATTGTGCATACCTATTTTATTCAGCCATTTGTTATTCCTTCCTCTTCTTTAGAAAAAACACTTTTAGTTGGCGACTTTTTGTTTGTAAGTAAGTTTCATTATGGAGCGCGAGTACCTATGACGACTGTTGCCTTACCAATGGTACACGATTCCATTCCGAAAACTAAAATGAAATCGTATTTATTTAACGATAATTACGAAGAGCGCAATACCTCCTGGAAAAATAAATTACAACTCCCCTACATGCGATTGCCTGGTTTCGAAAAAATAACACGTAACGAAATTGTGGTATTTAATCAGCCAGCCGATACATTGCTGGATATGAACGATTTTAAACCAGACAGAAATTATTACAAACCTATTGATAAAAAAACAAACCTCGTTAAGCGTTGTGTTGGTGTAGCTGGAGATACTTTAGAACTAAAAGAGGGTTATGTATACATTAATGGTAAAAAGAATGTATTACCAGACAGAGCACGATTACAATTCTTTTACACGGTTAAAACAAATGGTGATATTAGACAATTATTTAATAAATATGAAATCACAGAAAGTAGCGGCTACGAGACCTATTACATAGAAAATAAGTATTTAGAAGATCCAAAACTACAAGATTTTATTAGCTCAAGTCAAGATATAGACTTAAAGATTATAAATAAGGATTCTGTTAAAACGGAAGTGTCTGGAAGAGTAACACCAAGGTTTTTTCAGCGTTTAAATATGTCTGTTGCTAAAACCAATTATATTGGTAATATGACGGAGGAGTTAGCTGCACAAGTCGCTAAAGATCCAAGTGTAATTTCTATAGAAAAAGTAAACTCTGAAACTACAGATACGCGTTTATTCCCACAGGATTCAGAATACAGTTTTACAGCCGATAATTTTGGACCTATCTACATCCCTAAAAAAGGAGAAACAATAGATTTAACGATTAAAAACTTCCCTTTGTACAAGCGTGTTATTGGAGAATACGAAAAAAACACCATAACTTCTCGAGGTAATCAGGTTTTAATTAATGGTGAAGTAGCAACAAACTACACCTTTAAACAAGACTATTACTGGATGATGGGAGATAACAGACAGAACTCTATCGATTCCAGATATTGGGGTTTTGTACCTTTCGATCATGTTGTTGGAAAACCTGTGTTAGTTTGGATGAGTTTCGACACCATTAAGAAAAAAATACGTTGGGATAGATTATTTACAACAGTTCATGGCAGTGGTAAAGCCACTTCTTTTTTAATACCTGTACTGTTATTAATTGGTGGTTTAATCGCATTTAATCGTTTTAGGAAGCGTAAGAAAAAGTCTGCTTAGCACGCTTTTATATATGAAATAGATTCCTCCTTCGCAGGAATGACAAAAGCAACAAATGAATATTCTAATCCACCCAACCTATTTCCCTACTATTGCTACTTTTATTGCTATAGTACATGCAAGCGAGGTGGTATTAGAAGTTCAGGATAATTATCAAAAACAAACCTATAGAAATCGTTGTTATATTTATGCGGCGAACGGGAAACTACAACTAAGTATTCCTGTAGTTTACAGCCAGAAGAACAGGCAAAAATACAGTGACGTTAAAATTGCCAACACTTATAATTGGCAAGATAACCATTGGAAATCTTTAGAATCTGCTTACAGAACCTCTCCATTTTTTGAGTTTTATGTAGATGAACTACGTCCGCTTTACACAGAGCATTTCGACACGCTTTTAGAATTTAATCTGAAATGTTTTGAGGTTATTTGCGAGTGTCTCCAGCTTGAGGTAAATGTTTTTAAAACCGAATCTTTTATAAAAGAACCTCAACACACTACAGACTTAAGAGGTTTGGTAAACGCTAAAAAGGAAACACCTGTAAAGGTTTTACCTTATACTCAGGTTTTTTATGGCAAATATGGATTTATAAATAACCTAAGTATTTTAGATTTACTTTTTAACGAAGGCACCAATGCGATTACTTATTTAGAATCGCAAAGTTTATTTTAAATGTTACAACACTTTATACATTACGGTATTCATTATTTGCTGCCTTTAGCAATAGCTTTAGTGTTTTATAAAACACAATGGAAAAAGGCTTATTTAATAATGATTTTAGGTATGCTTATAGATTTGGATCATTTATTAGCAACACCATTTTTTGAAGTGAACCGTTGTAGTATTAATTTTCACCCATTACACAGTTATTATTTAATTCCGTTGTATGTGTTTCTTATTTTTCCTAAGAAAACAAGATGGATTGGTTTAGGCTTAAGTATTCATATTTTAGCAGATGCTGTAGATTGCTGGATGATGAATTTATAATAATGATCACTGAAAATTGATGACTGACAACTAATAATTAAAGACTAACCTTAGTCATCACTGGATAATGGTCTGAATATTCTACATCGTAGGTTTTAAAACTATTAACTTGAAATGCTGGGTCAACCAATACAAAATCGATACGCATTGGAAAGAATTTAAAGTTGTAAGTACGCCCAAAACCATTTCCCGCAGCTTTAAACGTATCTTTTAAATCACCTTTAATATGTTTATAAACATAGGAAAATGCAGTATTATTAAAATCGCCACAAATAATCATTTTATAACGGCATTGCTTTTTATGAAGCAAAAATAATTCGGTTTGAAATTGCTGTATCTTAAAGGTTCGGCCAACACCATTAAAGAGCTTCTCGGATTCCTTTGTGGTTAAATTTTCAACTTTAGGATCTATGCGTAACGATTGCAAATGCACGTTATAAATTCTTATAGTATCTGTTCCCTTAACAATATCTGCAAAAATGGCATTGTTAAATGTGTTTGGAAATTCAATAGAACCAGAATTTACAATGGGATATTTTGAGAAAATGGCTTGACCGTACTTTTTATTCTCTCCCAAAAGCTTTTCATATTTATAATTATAAAAAGATAATTTTGTGCTTTCACGCGGATGGTATTCCTGCATAGACAATACATCTGGCGCTTCGGTTTTAATAAAATTAACCAATTTATCTTCGGTATCTTCCTCTGGAATCCACTTATAGAGATTAAACAATCTTACGTTGTAATTCATGACAGAGATATTATTTTTATCTTCTATCGTCTTTGATTCTGAAAACTTATATAAAGATCCAAACGAAAAATAACCAAGTGCTAAAACAATAAGTGACAGTAATAACTGCTTCTTTATTTTTACCAGCCAATACATAAAAAATAAGGTGTTTAATACAATTAACAGCGGTACACCTAAACCAAGAACAGAAAGGGCTGCGAAGGTTTTTGGAGGTAATAAGGGTAATAGGTAAGAGAGCAATAAAATAAACGCCACAACAGCGTTGCAGAAAAACATGCCTTTTTCAAAAAACTTTAGGTTTTTCATTATTAAACGTCTTATTTTCCTACTTTAAATAAAAACTCTTTTTCTGCTGCTGTTAAACTCTCGTAACCACTCTTACTAATCTTATCGAGAATAACATCTATTTTTTTCTGGTTATTAAACTCTTCAAATTCCCCTTTAGTGAATCCTCCAACTTTAGTTTTATCTTTATGTACCGTTTTAAGCTTTCCCTTTTTTCCAGATTTAAACCAGCCTGAAGCCGTATCTACTGTACGTTCAAAACCTTTTCCAATATCGTTTCCTTTAACTATTTGCTTGGCATAAATATAACCTAAAAGCGCTCCTCCTAAATGTGCTAGACTACCGCCTCCATTAGAACCAAAAAGCCCAATAACATCGAATAAAATAAGTACTGCACCAATGTGCCAGATTTTTATATTCCAATTAATTAAGCGCACTTCGTTGTTAGGCATATAAGTGCAAAGGAAAATAAACAACGCCCTAACCGCTGCACTCGCTCCTATTAAAGGAAAGTATTTGGTTGCAAAATAATCTGGAAAGAGATTAAAGAATAATAAATAAGCTAAACCTCCTGAAATGGCTCCTAAAAAGTAAATATTAATTGCCATTTTAGGTGAAAAAAGATTCATAAACAAGCGTCCGCAAAAATACAACCAAAGCATATTAAATGCTAAATGCAATAATTTATAATGCAAAAAAGAATAAGTTATAATTGCCCATGGCTGTAACAAAGCATCATAAAAATCTGGTGGCAAAACTAAATACGTTAAAACGCCTGTAATAAAGCGTTTAAAAATAAAGACAAACAGAAATATAGCCACATTAAACACTATGAGCTTTTCCAGTATGTTTAAATTGTTAAACTTGTATTTTAAACTTTCTATTTGGTTCATTTAATAAATTCTATACTTGTTAAACGAATTTTTTTTCCAATACCACATTATTAAAAAACCTATAACAGCACCACCAACGTGAGCCATATAGGCCGTATTACTTGGGCTAAAAAACGACTGACCAGTTAAAGCCGAAATAACATCTAATAGAATGATGCCTGGAATAAAATATTTTGCTTTTATTGGAATAGGAAGGAAGATAAGCATTAATTCTGCCTCAGGATTCATAACCCCAAAAGCTGCTAATATTCCCATAATACATCCAGAAGCACCAAGCATGCCTGTATTTGTAATAACATTCATATTAAATAATGCCGAAAAATTTGTTTCGGTTAATAAGCTTTGGCTAATATTATGTTCTGCTAACAACGGTAATAATTGTTTTTGTAATTGTGCTCCAGTGTAACTATTACCATCTCTAATATCGAAATTAACAATCTGGTCTATAAGGTTTTCAGATAAACCCAAATTAGAAATATCGCTCATTAAGGAATAATAATCGAAATAGTAATAACCCAATTGAAATAAAACAGCGCCAAGACCTGCAGCAAAATAAATAATTAAAAACTTTTTGCTACCCAAACGTTGCTCGACTGCGCTACCAAACATCCACAGTGCAAACATATTAAAAAGTAAGTGTGTAAAACCACCATGCATAAACATATGCGTAATAATCTGCCATGGTTTAAAAACATTACTTGTTGGAAAATGAAGGGCAAATAAGTTTCCAAATTGGTTTTCTCCAATAACAAGTGTTGCAACAAACATAATCACGTTAATGATCATTAAATGTTTTACTGTTTCGGTTATTTTTATCATAGTTTATGGCATCCCAAAAACATCAGGATTTTTTTAATTTTACACAAATTTTTTATCCAACTCATCTACCGTCATGGTTATAAATGTCGCTCTGTTAGTTGGTGAAGCATTGGGCTCCTTACACGCAAACAACGAATTTACCAAATGCTCCTGTTCTACAGTTGTTAAACTTTGTCCTGTTTTTATTGCTAAACTTTTAGCTAATGATTTTGCAAGCAAATCTGTAGCACTAAAGTTGCTGTCTGGCACCTCGTTTTCGACATCGCTAATTAATTGTTCTAAAATTATAGACACTTCACTCTCAGGTACGCTAACCGGAACTCCGGTGATTTCTACAAGTTCGTCTTTTATTGTTTGAAAAATAAAACCTGTATGCTCTAAATCGGTTTTAAGCTGATTGATAATTTCGATTTCCTGCGGTGAAAAATGCAACTGTAAC
Source organism: Lacinutrix chionoecetis (assembly GCF_053604665.1). NCBI lineage: Bacteria > Pseudomonadati > Bacteroidota > Flavobacteriia > Flavobacteriales > Flavobacteriaceae > Lacinutrix > Lacinutrix chionoecetis. The sequence goes on along the minus strand of NZ_JBSHNQ010000066.1, from coordinate 42,539 downwards.
GGAAACAACAGTTGTTGACTCATTGCTTCTTTTATTGTCATATTCTTCAGGAAATCTTCGTACAGCACACGTTGGTGCGCACGATGCTGATCGATTAATAGCAAACCAGATTTTATAGTGCTTATTATGTATTTATTATGAAATTGATAGGAGCTTTGCTTCTGCTCTACCTGATTGTCATTATTAAAAATGGAGGCATTTTTATGATCACTCTCAAAATGTACTTCGCCAAAATCACGTTGGTTTTCGTTACCCTTAGACTCTAAACCAACATACAAACCTTCCCAATTACCTGCTGTTTCTTTTCTGTACGAATTTGGATTGCTACTGCTTCTATTATCTGCCTCACTAAACGGATTAAAACTTCTATCTACTTCTATAGAAGGCATGCCTTTTTGTTTGTAGCTGTAAGGCGTATCGAGATTTGCATCGCGTTCAAAATCTAAAACTGGCGCAATGTTAAATTGCCCTAAACTGTGTTTTACTGCCGATCGCAAAATGGCATACAATGTATGCTCATCGTCAAATTTAATTTCAGTTTTGGTAGGATGGATATTTATATCTATGGTTTGTGGGTTTACTTTTAAATTTAAAAAATAGCTTGCGTGTGCTCCATCTTTTAATAAGCCTTCAAAAGCAGAACCAATAGCATGATTAAGATAGGCACTTTTTATAAATCTATCGTTAACAAAAAAGAACTGTTCGCCTCTGGTCTTCTTGGCAAATTCTGGTTTACCAACAAAACCCGATATCTTTAACACCTCTGTATCTTCTTCAACAGGTACTAACTTTTCGTTTGTTTTAGTACCAAAAATATTTACTATGCGTTGTCTATAATTACTTTCGGGCAGGTTAAACGTTTCACTTCTGTTATGAAACATAACGAAACTAATGTTAGGATGTGCCAGAGCCACACGATGAAACTCGTCTATAATATGGCGTGTTTCTACAGCATCCGACTTTAAAAAATTACGTCGTGCAGGAATATTAAAAAACAAATTTTTAACCGCAATCGATGAGCCTTTTGGTGTTACTACAACCTCTTGACTGTTAACTTGGCTACCTTCAATTTCAATACAGGTTCCAACATCTTCATTCTCCTGTTTCGTTTTTAACTCCACATGAGCAATTGCGGCAATACTTGCCAATGCTTCTCCTCTAAAACCTTTGGTATTGAGTTGAAACAAATCATCGGCAGACTTTATTTTTGAGGTAGCATGACGCTCGAAACTTAATCTGGCGTCTGTAACACTCATGCCTTTACCATCGTCTATAACCTGTACGAGGGTTTTTCCGGCATCTTTAATAATTAATTTTATGGATGTTGCACCAGCATCTATGGCGTTCTCTAACAATTCCTTAACTACAGAAGCTGGTCGTTGTACAACTTCGCCTGCAGCTATTTGGTTAGCAACATGATCTGGTAACAGTTGAATGATATCTGCCATTTACAACTTAGAAAAAAATATGGTGAGATCGAAATCGATTATAAATAAGAAAATGAAAATTAAAACAGCAACAATAATCCAAACGCGTTTATTAACCGCTCTATCTGGCTTGTTTTTGTACTCATCAACAGCTCTAACAAAGCGTTGTTTTAAGCCTCCAGAAGCTTCCAATGTTGTGCGTTCATCGTCAAATTTACCTTTCATAGTAAAGGGGCTCCCTTCGCCTTTGTAATAACGAGGCTTGTAATTGTATCGTTTATTTTGTTTAAGTTTTATAAATCCCATGACTACTATAATTTAAATTCCAGATAATACATTATTGCAATAATAATGCCTAATAGCACGAGCAATAAAGGCAAAGTAAATTTTCCTTTTTTTGCGCCCGTTTTTCTGGTTCTTTTCCACTCTGAGGTTACTTCCTGCTTAATATTTTTAGTTTGCAAATCCTTGTCTTCATCTTTAGAAAACCTGGAGTTGTAGCTAAATTTTTTATTTTTTCTTTGATTAAACACGGTGTAATTTAAGTCTGTTGAAATACACTCAAAAGTACTGAAAATACAAAAGAATTAATAGAATGAAGTATTAAAATTTGTTAACATCAGGCAGGAGTTTTAAAACTGAAAAGCTGAAGTTCTGCTAAGAGCTAACAGATGTAACTAATAGTTTTGCTAAAAAAAACACCTAAAACAAATGAAATAATGCTTTATTACAGCAATGATAACTAAGACTGAAACTAAAAAAAATACCAAATTACTGTTTACTCAACACAGCCATTTTAATGGCAGCTACAGCAGCTTCTGTTCCTTTATTGCCATGCTTTCCTCCAGAACGGTCAATAGCCTGTTGCATGTTATTATCTGTTAATACACAAAAAATAACAGGAACGTCATGCAAAACGTTTAAGTCTTTAATGCCTTGAGCTACGCCTTCGCAAACAAAATCGAAATGTTTAGTTTCGCCTTGTATAACGCTTCCTATGGCAATTACAGCATCCACTTTATGCTGTTGCATTCTTTTACAGCCATATATTAACTCAAAACTTCCAGGAACCTCCCAACGTTTAATATTTTCTGGTAATACATCATGCGCCAGTAAAGTATCGTAAGCGCCTTTATATAACCCTTCGGTGATGTTGTCGTTCCATTCTGAAACAACAATCCCAAACCGAAAATGCCTCGCGTTTGGGATTGATGCTTTATCGTATTCCGATAAATTATTATTTACTGTTGCCATATTCATTTCCCAAGGAAATGGGAATCTTTTCAATTAATCTCAACACATTAATAGTATTGAGAACAAAAAATTAATGTTACTATTTAATTAGACATTGCTTGGGCTTTTCCAATAAACACATCAACAGAAGTTGCTTCTGGTGCTGTTGGATAGTTTTCTTTAATGGTATTAAAATAACCTAAAGCTTCAGTCGCTCTCCCTAAATTTAGAGCAGTAATTCCTGCCTTATAATAGTATGTTGGTGCTGTTAATTGGTTAGACCTCATTTTGGCTGCTTTTAAATAGTAATCTAAAGCATTTTCCGGATCGTCTAACTGAATAAACGCATCGCCTATAGATCCTTTAGCCATTGGCCCAGCTGCTTGATCTTCACTTTCAAAAGCATCTAAATGCTTTATAGCGTTTTTATAATCTTTTAAATTTAAGTATGCCATTCCAGCATAGTAGTTTGCTAAATTTGATGCAGGTGTTCCGCTGTATTCTTCAATAATATCTAACATACCAAATTTACCTTCACCACCTTTTAATGACACCATGTATAACGAATCGCTCGATACACCATTAACTGCTTCATTAAATTGCTTTTGTGCAAAGTACATTTCGTTCATTCCTTCTGCACTTGCAGGTTCCTGCACTAATTTTTTATACCCTAAGTATCCTAAAACCAATGCTGCTACAACACCAATAATTATAAAAATATATTTTTGGTTCGCCGCAACAAAATCTTCAGTTTTAGAAGCCGTTTGGTCTAAGGTGTCAAATACCTCAGCAGTTGTTGAGTTTTCACCCAAGTCCTTATCGATAACTTCCTTTTCTTTTTCTGTTTTTGGTTTGTAACCTCTTTTCTTATAAGTTGCCATGTATCGTATTATTTATGCGTGGCAAAAATAAAATATTTCTTCATATATAAAAGCTTATTTATTTGTTATTTTGCAGTCTACATATATTTGTAAAAATAACTGCCACTTCTTTTGTGTAAATAGTCTATGATTTTAAAATCCCTTTCTTTACTTAATTACAAAAATTTTGAGAGTAAATCCTTTACTTTTAACGACACTATAAATTGTCTGGTTGGCAACAATGGCGTAGGAAAAACGAATATTCTGGATGCTATTTACCACCTTTCTTTTGGCAAAAGTTATTTTAACCCAATTGCGTCTCAAAACATTAAACATGATGAAGATTTTTTTGTGGTTAATGGCGATTATAATAAGGAAAATAAATTAGAAAAAATAGTAGTAAGCCTTAAACGCGGTCAAAAAAAAGTAATTAAACGCAATGGTAAGGCGTACGATAAGTTTAGCGAGCATATTGGTTTTTTGCCTTTGGTTATTATTTCGCCTGCAGACAGAGATTTAATTATAGAAGGTAGCGACACACGCCGAAAGTTTATAGACAGCGTGATTTCGCAAAGCGATAAAACCTATTTAGACGATTTAATTAAATACAACAGAGTGCTAGCGCAACGCAACAGTTTGCTTAAATACTTTGCGTTAAACAATACCTTTAATAACGATACCCTTGAAATTTACAATGGCCAGTTAACCAATTATGGCACAGCAATTTTTAATAAAAGAGCCGCTTTTTTAGATACATTTATTCCCATATTTAAGGCAAGATACCAAGCCATTAGTAATGGTAATGAGCATGTGGATTTAGTGTATAAAAGCGATTTATTCGATAAAGATTTAAATGTGCTTTTAGCAGAGGCTATTAACAAAGATAAAGCCATACAATACACGAGCGTTGGCGTACATAAAGACGATTTACTCTTTAATATAGATGCACATCCTATTAAAAAATTTGGAAGCCAAGGACAACAAAAATCGTTTTTAATAGCTTTAAAACTGGCGCAATTCGATTTTATAAAACAACAAAGTGGCGTTAATCCTATTTTGTTATTAGACGATATTTTCGATAAATTAGATGAAGAACGCGTAACCCAAATTATTAAATTAGTAGACGATGAAAACTTTGGTCAGTTATTTATTAGCGACACGCATGCCGAACGTACCGAGAATGCTGTAAAAAAAGTGCATCAGTCTTACGAGATTTTTAAATTATAAGCACCAAGCGAAGAATACAAATGAAACCAATTACCTTTTTACTATTATTTGCACTATTAACAAGCTGCTCTAAAAATCCTGAAACTTTTATAGAACATGTAGATGGGTATTGGGAAATTGAAAGCGTAACATTGGCCAATGGCGCCAAAAAAGAATATACCGTTAATTTAACGGTAGATTTTATTTCGGTTGATGATGACTTAAAAGGATTCCGGAAAAAAATGAGTCCGAAATTAGATGGCACCTTTGAAGCGTCTAATAATGCCGAAGCGCTTCAGTTAAAAATAGAAAACGACAGTTTAAATTTATATTACAACACAGCCTATGCTAAGTGGAAAGAAACTGTTTTATTTGCCAATACACAGCAATTAAAAATTATAAACCAGAATAACGACGTATATTTATACAAACGCTACAACCCTATTATAGTAGAGTAAATTTAACTATTAAAAGACTTCCGTTTACACAGAAGACAACTATGGCAAAACGCAATAACAACATATTAAACATACAGGACGCTTTACAGGACTTTGTAGAAACCAATAAATTAGATAAAGGATTAAACAAAGTAAATGTGCGCGATGCTTGGGCGAAATTAATGGGAAATGGCGTTAATAATTATACTACTGCTGTAGATTTAAAAAACGAAACTCTTTATGTACAATTAAGTTCCAGCACATTAAGAGAAGAATTAAGCTATGGTAAAGATAAAATTGTTACTATGCTAAATGAAGAATTAGGGAAAACAATTATTAAAAAAATTGTTTTAAGATAAGCGTCTTTATTCAATAAATTGATTTTATAAGTTTTTTATTGTTGGTAAAAAAACAAAATAACAGATTGTTAAATATAAAATAGTATCTTTGTTGCTTATTATAAATTAAATTTTTTTTAAAATGGCTCAAGGTACAGTAAAATTTTTCAATGATTCTAAAGGATTCGGTTTTATAACTGAAGAAGGATCAGACAAAGACCATTTCGTACACATCTCTGGTTTAATCGACGAAGTTCGTGAAGGAGATGCAGTAGAATTCGATCTTCAAGAAGGTCGTAAAGGTATGAACGCAGTAAACGTAAAAGTTATATAATTATATATTCAACTTACCTTTTTACAAAGAAAGCTCACTATTTATTTAGTGAGCTTTTTTTTTTGCTTTATATAAAACCCATAATAAATTGATAATTAGTAGGTAATGTAAATTAATGGTATCATATTTGCCACTAATTAAATAATTAATATTAAAATTTATTACAATGAGTAAAGGCACAGTAAAATTCTTCAATGACGCTAAAGGATTTGGTTTCATCACAGAAGAAGGTGTAGACAAAGACCATTTTGTACACATTTCGGGTTTAATTGACGAAGTTCGTGAAGGCGACGAAGTTGAATTCGATCTACAAGAAGGTAAAAAAGGATTAAACGCAGTTAACGTTAAAGTTATTTAATATATACTACATAATTTTTTTAAGCAAAAGCCCACTTTAAAAGTGGGTTTTTTTATTTATAATAGTTGCTGTAAACAGAAAGAAAAAAGAAAAAAAAAGAAAAACGCAACCAAAAGCGTTCGCTCCTGCATGTGTTACAGATGGCAATTAGACAAAAATTAATGATTAAAATATGTGTAAAATTGAAATACTTCTATTATAATAGGAATGTTATTGTGTAAACAGCGTATCGAAACGACCTTCTCGTATTTCAGTAATTTCTCCTGTAAATGGATTTATCACATCAAAAGAAAATGTTCCTGAAATAATATTTGTTGTAAAATTTAATTTAGTAATGGTTAGAGTTCCTGTATTATTAGAATTTGTTGTAATAAATTCAAATGGATTATTTTCATCTGAAAAACCTATGCCTCCCCAAACACTATTCTCTGTTATTTCAAATAAATTATATTCATTACCTTCAAATATTTCTTTATTTTCTGATCCAAAGTTTATTGAAGTAACATCTTGTAAAACATCCAATCCTTGAATCCCAAAATAATACTCTCCATTAACATTTTGGTAAAAGCAATTAAAATAACCACCACTTGTATCTATAAAGCTTTGTCCATTTATTTTACAGGCAAAAATGCCTGCTCCAGTTTGTGTTGCTGGTGGTAAGGCTTGGTTGTTATTATCGTCGTCGTTCTTTTTGCAACTTATTAATAATGTTACACAAAGGATTAGTACTACAAGGTTTTTCATGCTATTTTTATTAATGACGCATAAGTTAGTAAACTATTTTATAACTCTTAATACGTAACGCAACGTAGAAAATAAGTTTTTAAATTTTCAACATTTATCGATCAAAAAAACGCAACCAATGGTTGCGTTTTTATAACTGTCTGTTATTTTCATTGTATTACTCTTTCATTAACTTTATAACGTTTTTTGCGTGCTGCGACGAAATCGTCATAAAGTACAATCCAGAAGCTGCATGAGACAAATCGATAGTTTGCACCACATTAGTATTCGATAAATCTACGGTTTTAATAAAGCGACCGTTAATATCATGAATATCTGCTTTTATAAGATTAATTTGCCCTGTTTTCTTTAAGTTAAATAATCCGTTTGAAGGATTAGGGTATATATTAATTAAGTTAGTAATAGCATCAAACTCTGAAACTGATAGTGCGTATGCACAGTTATAAACAGTTAACTCATCTAGATACCAACCGTCACGACCATTACAGCCATCGGTTCCTAAATCGAATCTAAACTGAACAGTACCATTGGCAGTAACACCTAATGCCGATAAATTGATAACACTGGTTCCCCAACTTCCTTTGTTAGAACCTGGATCTGTACCTGTAAAAGCATTCTGGCTCTCCATTGGGTTGTCGTTTCCTACAGCAGCAGCATTTATAGAATCGTTGTATCCATTATGAATAAATGCTGTTAGTGGTACAATGGTCCAACTACCACCATCTACTTTATACTTTATGTTTCCACCATCCCAATTAGGTTCTGTAGCTACATAATGATTAAAAGCAAGTTCGTAAGTACCAGTCGTTACATTTGGCATAGTAATAACTGGGCTTTCTAATTGCATTATTCCGTTTTGAAAATCTGATGCACAATCACCTCCATACAATTCTCCAATGGGAGCATTTACGGCATAAATACCATTTCCTGTTCTGCCATTAGGTAATGTTGTTGCTAATTCCCAATCTCTTGACGTCCATGTAGAACCCGTTGGCACCTGACTAAAATTCCAGCCATCTGTTCCTGTTTCCCAATCTTCAAAATAAATAGGATTATTCATACCTGCATCGCACATTTCTGGAGCATCACCAATTATTGGAGTAAAACCGCATTGCGTAGGCTCTATACGTAACTCTACTGCCAACACCGCATTAATAACCTGTTGCACATCTGCAGCAGTAATAATCTCACCAGATGGTCCTACTGGTGTAATTGTTGTAGATAAGCCTTGTAGATTAATGCCTAATAAATCGTTTGCCGAAGCCTCTAACGCATCTGCTAAATCTATAAAATTACTTGTTGCTGTTAAATACTGACTTTGTGCACGCCAGAAAATATGTGCTGCTTTGGTAAACCCGATACCAGTTATTACCTGACCGTTGTAAGTACCACCATCTACTAATAAGGCGTAGGCATGGTTAGGTATTCCTGAATTTGAATGTACACCTCCAGAATCTCCTTCTCCACATCTGTAATTACCATCGGTCACTTTTCCTGGATCGCCTTGACATGGTGGGTTCCACATGTCTCTAATAGCACCTCCAAAAGCACTGGCATCCTCTCCTATTCTCCAGCGATCACTACTGTTACAAGCGGTTCTTAAGGCATTATTATCGTCGGCATCTTCGTAATTATTTAATATGTCTATGGTTTCTCCCCAAATATCTGAAAAGGACTCGTTCATAGCTCCAGATTGCCATTGGTAAATTAAGCCACTGGTAAATTGTGTATAGGCATGTCCCCATTCGTGAGCAATAACATCGTCTGCAGCAGTACCATTACAATAATTTGCAGTAGAACCATTCCAGTTTGCATTAGGACAAGAAATATTAGGATTGTTATTTATGGTACGCATTTGCGCATCTGCTCCATCGTAAGAAGCAAAACCGAAAGCATTATTAAAAAAGTAATACGTGTGACCAGAAGCTGCCACCTCGTTTTGTTGCCATATGGTTAAAGCACCTGGAAAAGCATCGCCTTCTTGCCAAGCAATATTGCCTGTGTTGTTTTCGTACACCACACGGTCTAAAGCGTGAGCGATACCTGTAAATTGCTCCACTATAGTTCCAGTATGTGCATTTACAAATACAAATTCTCTTACATCATTTTCGTTTCGTATTTCCACTTCGTAAACAAGAAAATTTGCACCTTTATAACCTTGTGCCAATCCTTTCTGGAATACATATAACTTACTGTCGTGTACAAATAATGCCTGGCCTGAATGATTTATGTCTTGATTTTTAATAACTGTTAATGCAATAGTGTTAGCTTCAGTTTTACCTAATGTTGGTGTGGCATTAAGCTTAATATCTGTAATATAATTACCATTTACAGCTGTTAATTTATTTTCGGTATTAAAATGAAATAATAATTTACCATCATAAACTGGTACGCCATTGTATTGCTGATTTAAAACCACACGTTGCAAGCCAACATTGTCAACTTCAATTTTATTTAATTTAAAATTACTGCTAACATCTTCAATCTTGTAAATTGCTTTATTAGTGTTTAAAAAACTAAACGCTTTGTCTGCAACAGTGTTGCCGTTTAGCTTTAAAGCATTTGCATTAGGGAATTTAATAAATTCGGGAACTTGAGTGTCTTTGTTAATGGTAATGTTAGCATTCGTTTTTTTCTGAAACGTTGTAATAGCTTTGTTTGTAGTTTGCGCTTGAACAAAACCTGTTAGTAAAAAACTTAGTGCAATTAGGGATTTAAAAATTTTCATAGTTATTTTTTTTCGATGCGCTAAAGTACTTGATAATCAGGTATAAAAAAAGCCTAACTCTGTTAAAATTAGGCTTAAAAGTATATTTTTATCGATTAACTGCTTAAAACATCTCTCTTCCAGAAAAATGAAAAGCACCTTCAATAGCAGCATTATCATCACTATCACTACCATGTACAGCATTTTCTCCAATAGAAGCAGCATATAATTTACGAATAGTACCTTCTGCAGCATCAGCAGGGTTTGTAGCGCCAATTAAGGTTCTAAAATCTTCTACTGCATTGTCTTTTTCTAAAATTGCAGCGACAATAGGTCCACGTGTCATGTACTCAACCAGCTCTCCAAAGAAAGGTCTTTCGTTATGTACAGCGTAAAATGCTTCAGCATCTGCTTTTGTCATTTGCGTTAATTTCATTGCTACGATTCTAAAACCAGAAGCATTAATTTTTTCTAAGATTGCGCCAATATATCCTTTCTCAACAGAATCAGGCTTAAGCATTGTAAATGTTCTATTTGTTGCCATTTTATTTTTTTAATTTGCTGCAAAAGTAGCATATTTCTATAGAAAAACAATATTATTCAATATTAAAAATTAGTATCTTCGTTGCCTATGAATACACAAGATATTTTGGAGATAAAAACGCTTTTGGCAACTCCTAAAAAAATTGCAATTATACCTCATAAAAACCCAGATGGTGATGCTATTGGCTCTACATTAGGCCTTTTACACTACTTACTACAATTAAATCATGAGGCTGTTGTAATTGCTCCAAACGATTTTCCAGAATTTTTAAAATGGCTTCCTAAAATAGAAACCATTAAAATTCATGAAACCGAAAAAGAAGCATGCGAGGCGTTTATAAATGATGCAGCTATTGTATTTACTTTAGATTTTAACGCCTTCCACAGAACAGGAAATATGGAAACTGTTTTATCTAACAGTAAGGCGACACATATAATGATTGATCATCACCAGCAACCAGACAATTATGCTAAATATATGTTTAGCGATGTATCTATGAGTTCTACCTGTGAGATGGTATATCATTTTTTAGATAAGCTCGATGCTTTAGATAAGATTAATGCAGATATCGCCACATGCCTTTACGTTGGGATTATGACAGATACTGGTTCGTTTAGATTTCGTTCCACCACCAGTACAACACATCGTATTATAGCAGCATTAATAGATAAAGGAGCAGACAATACACAAATACATAATAACGTTTATGATACTAACAGTTATAATCGCTTACAATTATTAGGCTGTGCGTTAAGTAATTTAAAAGTGTTACCAGAATATAAAACCGCTTATATTACTTTGTCTCAAGACGAGTTACAAAAATTAGATTATAAAAAAGGAGACACCGAAGGTTTTGTAAATTATGCTTTATCGTTAAACCAAACGGTTTTAGCTGCTATTTTTATTGAAGATAAAAAACAAGGTATTATTAAAATTTCTTTACGTTCTAAAGGCGATTTTTCTGTTAACGAGTTATCACGTGCCCATTTTGAAGGTGGTGGCCATACCAATGCAGCAGGAGGTAAAAGCGAAACATCGTTACAACAAACCGTTGAAAAATTTATTAGTATATTACCAGACTATAGTAACGCCCTAAATAATGAATAAAATAGTAATTCTACTTTGTGTTTTAATAAGCATACTATCTTGCAAAACACCAGAAGCCAGAAAGCCCGAAACTGTAAAGACGGGTTCTTTTATAGAAGAATCTGCTTTGCGTAATAAACAACTTTACGAAGCTGAAAAGGAAACGATACAAGCCTATATGGCTACAAAAGATAGTATCACATTTATAGCTTCAGAAAGTGGGTTTTGGTATACTAAAGACACTATTATTAGTGATATTTCGCAACAAACACCTAATTTTGGAGATGTTGTAAATTTCGATTTTAGTCTTTCAACTTTAAATGAAAGTCCAATTTATACGTCGGCAGAATTAAAAAACAGAAATTACGCCATGGACCAGGAAGAGTTGTTTACAGGCTTGCGCGAAGGTTTAAAACTCATGAGAGCTGGAGAAACGTTTACATTTATCTTTCCATCGCAAAAGGCTTATGGCTATTATGGCGACGAAAATAAAATAGGTAGCAATACACCTCTAATAAGTACAGTTACAATAAACTCAATAACCCAAAATAATTAATTTTTAAAATGAATAACATTAAACACACTATGAAAGTTTTAGTAATAGCATTATTGGTGAGTATGAGTGCCTCATCCTGCCAAGACCAGTATCCAGATTTAGAAGATGGATTATATGCAGAATTTAACACCAATAAAGGCACAATGATTGCTAAATTATACTACAAAAAAGCGCCTGTAACGGTTGCCAATTTTGTTGCTTTAGCAGAAGGTACACACCCGAAATTAGCCGATTCTTTAAAAGGAAAACCATTTTACGATGGTATTATTTTTCACAGAGTTATGGACAACTTCATGATTCAAGGTGGAGATCCTACAGGAACAGGAATGGGAAGTGCTGGCTATAAATTTTACAGTGAATTCGATTTAGAGTTAAGCCACAATAAAGCTGGAATTTTATCTATGGCTAATTCTGGTGGATATAATACTAATGGTTCTCAATTTTTTATTACTGAAGTACCAAAAACTAATTTAGATGGCTTTACAGCAGATGGCACATTAAAAAATTGTAATGGTCAACGCGTAAGTTGTCATCCTGTATTTGGAGAATTGGTACAAGGTTTAGAAGTACAAGATAGTATCTCTAATGTTGCGGTTTCTAAAGAAAGAAATACAATGAATAAACCCTTAGAAGATGTTGTTATTAAAAAATTAACCATCATTCGTAAAGGTAAAGATGCCAAAGCGTTTGATGCTGCAAAAGTTTTTACCGAACAAGAACCCTTATTACCAAAGCGTTTGGAGGATATGAGAAAGAAAGAAGAGGAAATGGCTAAAGAAAAATCTAAAGTAGTAGCCGAGGAATTTAAAAAAGCGAATGCAGACATGGATGGTGAAGTTTACGAATCGCCAACCGGAATGGTAATGATTACCAATAAAGCTGGAAATGGTAAAAAGCCAAATAGCTCAGATATGGTGTTAATTAAAACCAGTGCCTATTTTATGAATGGAAACTTGCTATATACAACTGATGCTGAAGTCGCAAAAAAAATGAATCAGTACGACGAGAAACAAGATAAAGCAGGAGCGTTTAAATCTTTCCCAATAATTTATAACGAATCTGCTGGTTTAGTTTCAGGTTTTAGAGAAGCCATGTTAAGAATGAATGTGGGAGACAAAGCACGTGTGTTTGTACCAAGTTATTTAGGTTATGGCGCAGCTGGACGTGCACCAAGAGTACCACCAAATACAGACTTGTATTTTGATATTGAAATAGTAGGTATTCAAAAATAATTTTGTGCCATTACAATAATTAAAGCCTTTCAAAATTAATTGAAAGGCTTTTTTGTTACTCGCTAAATCACCTTTGTAAATTGCAAACAAAAGGTTGACATATAAGGCTTTATACTTCAGGTGAGCGAATTAAAACGACAATTTATCAAAACCATTTATCACTCATTCTTAGACAGAGTATTGAAAAAGAACAACCAAAAATCTCTGCTTATTTATTATCATTTTTAAATTTTAACACAACTTAAAGTTAAGTTATATCAAGCTGTATTTTCGGCAAAAGCTTTAAATTGATTCATCCACTTTTGACTTTGCTCTTTAAATTTACTTGGAAAAAACTTAGCCATTAATTTAATTACAAATCCGTTAAACTTAATATATTCCACTTCCGATGTGTACTGTGTTGTATTCTCATCTATCTGTTTAAAACGCGTAGTCTGCGTATTGGTCATGTGGCTATGCTCGTAAAGCGCTGTTTTCTCAACAGGCAAATTAGATACTATTATGGTTTATAATAGCTCAATTCTTCTATTATCTTCAAAAACTATTTTAGCTTTAGCTCCTTTAGTATTGGGAGTCCTACTTAAATGTTCGATACTTTTAAATCCATCCTGCCATTCATGAAAATTACTTTCGCTTTCCCATACTGCTACTGTTTTATCAATAGGCAAATTTATAGTGACTATACAAGTGTATTTCATAATCAGGTTTATATTTACATAGGTTTTAGAGGATTTAAAAGCAAATTACTTTTTAGGAATATGCTTTAAAATCTCCAACACAAACTTCCAGTATTTCTGAGCTGATGAAATTTGTGCACGCTCGTCTGGGCTATGCGCACCTTTAATGTTTGGTCCAAAACTTATCATTTCCATATCTGGATAATTTTGTCCTAAAATACCACATTCTAATCCTGCATGACAAGCTGCTACATGGGCTTTTTCGCCATTCATCTTTTCATACAAGGTATCTAATACTTTTAAAATAGACGAGTCCATATTTGGTGTCCACCCAGGATAATCGCCAGACAATTCAACCTCGCAACCTGTGAGCTCAAACGTTGCACGCAGTGTATTTGCTAAATCCGTTTTAGAACTCTCAACCGATGAGCGCGTTAAACACCCAATTTTAATACCACCATTTTTTACGATTACTCGTGCCACATTATTTGATGTTTCTACCAAATCTGGAATGTCTGCACTCATACGATACACACCATTTAGCGCTGCATAAATGGCACGTGTTAAACCTTCCTGCACACCTAAATCCATCATTTTCTCTGGAGTATCCGTTTTAGAAATTACAATTTCTAAATCTGGTTCCATAGTTTTTAATTCGGTTTTAATAGCTTTTGCCAACAAACTCATTTCTGTAACAAATGCCTCTTCATGCATAGCATCGATAGCAACAATTGCCTTACTTTCTCTTGGAATAGCATTGCGTAAACTTCCGCCATCAATTTCGGATATTCGCAATCCAAAATTCTCGAAACCATCAAATAAAAGACGATTCATGATTTTATTTGCATTACCTAAGCCCTCGTGAATTTGCATTCCTGAGTGCCCACCTTGCAAACCTTTTACAACAATACTATAACCAATTTTAAATTCTGGAGTTTCCTCTTCCTTATAAGTTCTGGTAGCTGTAACATCTATACCACCAGCACAGCCCACTCCTATTTCATCGTCTTCTTCTGTATCTAAATTTAAAAGAATTTCCCCTGTTAAAAGCCCTCCTTTTAAACCCATAGCACCTGTCATCCCTGTTTCTTCATCTATTGTAAACAAAGCTTCAATTGCTGGATGTGCTATGTCTGTACTTTCTAAAATAGCCATAATAGTTGCCACACCTAAACCATTATCTGCACCTAAAGTAGTCCCTTTAGCGCGTACCCAATCGCCATCTACATACATTTCGATGCCTTGGGTATCGAAATCGAATTGTGTGTCTGCATTTTTTTGGTGTACCATATCTAAATGCGATTGCATAACAATAGTTACACGATCTTCCATGCCTTTGGTGGCTGGCTTTTTAATAATCACGTTTCCAACTTCATCTTCAATAGTTTCTAAACCTAATTTTCTTCCAAAATCCTTCATAAAAGCAATTACGCGTTCTTCTTTTTTAGAGGGTCTTGGCACAGCATTTAAATCGGCAAATTTATTCCACAATTGTTTTGGTTCTAACGTTCTTATTTCGGTATTCATGTTATATTTATTTTTATGAATTGCAAAAATACGAAAAAGACTGGTCGTGATATAAAAACCCGATCGGTCTAACAGAAAATTAACTATTTTTGAAGCATGCCAAAAAACAAAAAAATAATAATTGCCCTATCCATAATTCCTGCCTTTTTAATAGTAAAACTGCTGGCGCAATTTCCAGAGTATGTAGAAATTTATTATAGTGAAGGTTTGTATCCTATAACTTCAAAAATTTTTAGATACACTTTAGGCTGGCTACCTTTTTCTTTTGGTGACTTTATTTATAGTATTGGCATCCTTTTTATTTTACGCTGGCTAATAGTTAACAGCAAGCGTATGTTTAAAGATTTTAAGTATTGGTTAATTGATGTATGCTCAGCACTATCGATTATTTACATTGCGTTTCATTTGTTTTGGGCCATGAATTATTACAGATTACCGCTTCATAAAAACCTAAATTTAAAAGCAGATTACACCACTGAAGAATTAATTAAAGTCACCCAAAACCTCATTGAAAAATCGAACGCCATTCATTTAAAAATTACAAAAAACGATACTTTGAGGGTTGAATTTCCCTATTCTAAAGCCGAAGTGATTGCGATGGTTCCCAAAGGGTATTCAGCATTAGAAAAAACGTTTCCGCAGTTGGAATATAAAGGCACGAGCATAAAAAAATCACTACTTAGTTTGCCTTTAACCTATATGGGCTTTAGTGGTTATTTAAACCCATTAACCAACGAAGCTCAAGTTAACAGTATGATACCTGTTTATAAATTTCCAACGACTGCATCTCATGAAGTTGCCCACCAATTAGGCTATGCCGCAGAAAATGAAGCTAATTTTATAGGTTTTTTAGCAGCAACAACTAATGACGATATGTATTTTAAGTACTCTGGCTACACTTTTGGGTTACGCCATTGTTTGCATGAGGTCTACAGAAGAAACCCTGAGCAATATGAAGCACTTGTACAAACCATTAATTTAGGTATTTTAAAAAATTATCAAGAAGTTCGCGAATTTTGGGATAGCCATCGAAACCCAATTGAACCTCTATTTCAAACCACTTACAACACTTTTTTAGAGGCTAATAACCAAACAGGCGGAATGAAAAGTTACAGTTACGTGGTAGCCTTGCTTGTAAATTATCTGCAAGACAAAACACTTTAACAGCATTCGATTGCTCTAAAATCTTATGTAATGATTATCTTTAAAACTTAATCCTTTTTTTAAACTAACTCATGATTAAAAAATCTTTACTCTTTGTATTTCTTATGTGCCTTTTTAAGGTATCTGCACAAGAAAACATTCCAAAAAATGATGGTGTAAAAACTATAAATTCAAATTACACAGCTCTAACAAATGCCAAAATCCATATTTCTCCTACTCAAGTTATAGAGAATGGAACCTTGGTTTTTAAGGACGGTAAAATTACTTCGGTTGGTACAAATATTACCATTCCTAAAAATGCTGTAGTCACAAATTTATCTGGAAAAAGCATCTACCCTTCTTTTATAGATATCTACTCTACTTTTGGCGTTGAAAAACCAAAAGCCGCAGACGATAATTCGCGTCGCCCACAATACGACGCCGAACGCGAAGGATTTTACTGGAACGACCATATTAGAGCAGACCAAAATGCAATTGACCATTTTAAGTACAATGATAAAGATGCCGAAAAATTGCTGGAAGCTGGTTTTGGAGTGGTAAATACACACATTGATGATGGGATTGTTCGTGGTACAGGAACTTTAATTGCCCTAAACACCAATGGTACTAACGCAAACCGTATCCTTAAGGAACAATCCGGACAGTATTTAGGCACCAGTAAAAGTGCGACTTCCAGACAAGCCTATCCTACCTCTATAATGGGTGCATTTGCTTTACTTCGTCAGGTAAATATGGATGCAAAGTGGTATGCTTCAGGAGCCGCAAAAGAAACAGACAGGACATTAGAAGCCTTTAATAGAAATAAAAATCAGGTACAAATTATTGAAGCTGGTAGTAAAATGAATGCGTTGCGTCTGGACAAAATTGGAGATCAATTTAATACGCAATATGTTTTTGTAGGTGGAGGTGACGAATATGAATATATAAAAGATATTAAAGCCACTAACGGAACTTTTATTTTACCGCTCAATTTTCCAGATGCTTACGATATGGAAAACCCGTTTTTAGCCAATTCTGTTGAGTTAGCAGATTTGCGCGAATGGAATCAAAAGCCTTATAATCCAAAAATTTTAGCAGAAAACGCTGTAAATTTTGCTTTTTCAACTCATAAACTAAAAGAACCAAAAGAGTTTATGCCAAACCTCTTAAAAGCTATCGATGCTGGTTTATCTAAAGAAAAGGCATTAGCCGCTTTAACTACAATTCCTGCTCAAATTCTTGGAAAAAGTAATGAATTAGGAACTTTAAAAACAGGAGCTTATGCTAACTTTTTAGTAACTTCAGGAGACGTTTTCGATAAGGAAACCACAGTCTATCAAAATTGGGTGACAGGAGAAAAAAATGAATTAAAACCAATAAATCTTAAAGACATTCGTGGCGATTACGCTTTTAACTTAGGCAATACAAATTACGAATTAACAATAAAAGGAGAGATTGAAAAATTAAAGGCTGAGGTTAAAGCAAACGATAAAAAATTAGGATCTAAAATTAGTTTTAATGACGACTGGATGACCCTTACCTTTTCTACAATTGACACCACAAAACAAGATTTTATACGGT
The DNA here is from genome assembly GCF_053604665.1 of Lacinutrix chionoecetis. Taxonomy (NCBI): domain Bacteria; kingdom Pseudomonadati; phylum Bacteroidota; class Flavobacteriia; order Flavobacteriales; family Flavobacteriaceae; genus Lacinutrix; species Lacinutrix chionoecetis. The sequence continues at coordinate 24,549 of NZ_JBSHNQ010000066.1, read as the reverse complement.
TAATAGCTAATGTAAAAAACACAAACGTTATTAACGGAAAAGCTATTTATCCAAACGGCAATGAAACGTCTTTTTTTGCTACTAAAAAAGAGGACTCTAAATCTCCCAAAGATGAAAAAGGCAATAGCAAAGATGGTGATGAGAAAGAGGAAGCTGAAGAAGATGCTGTAACGAAAGTCGATAAATTCTTTCCAGTTACCTATCCTAATATGGCTTACGGTTTTAAAACCTTGCCAAAACAAGAAACACTGTTGTTTAAAAATGCAACCGTTTGGACCAATGAGAAAGAAGGCATTTTAAAAAATACCGATGTCTTGATTAAAGATGGTAAAATTTCAAAAATAGGTCAAAACTTAAGTGCGAACAACGCAAAAGTAATAGACAGTAAAGGCAAACATTTAACCGCAGGAATTATAGACGAACATTCGCATATTGCCACGTCTTCGGTTAATGAAGCTGGACACAATTCTACAGCCGAAGTCACACAAGAAGATGTTATAAATCCAGAGGATATTAGTATTTACAGAAACCTTGCTGGTGGTGTTACTTCAATTCAAATATTACATGGTTCTGCGAATCCTATTGGTGGACGATCTGCAATTATTAAACTTAAATGGGGAGAAACGGCTAATAATTTAATTTATAAAAATGCACCTAAATTTATCAAATTTGCGTTAGGTGAAAACGTAAAACAAAGTAATTGGGGCGACAATAACCGTGTTCGTTTCCCACAAACAAGAATGGGTGTGGAACAGGTGTATACCGATTATTTTCAACGCGCAAAAGAATATGATGCAAAAAAGAAAAGCGGACAACCTTACCGAGAAGATGTAGAAATGGAAGTAATTGCCGAAATTTTAAATAAAGAACGCTTTATTAGTTGTCACTCTTACATACAAAGTGAAATTAACATGCTCATGAAAGTTGCAGAGCAATTTAACTTTAACATTAACACGTTTACACACATTTTAGAAGGTTATAAAGTTGCCGATAAAATGAAAGCACATGGTGTTGGAGGTTCTACTTTTAGCGATTGGTGGGCTTACAAATACGAGGTTAACGACGCCATCCCATTTAATGCTGCTATTATGCATAATGCAGGTGTAACAGTCGCAATTAATAGTGATGATGGAGAAATGTCAAGACGTTTAAATCAAGAAGCTGCGAAAGCTGTTAAATATGGAAATGTTAGTGAAGAAGATGCCTGGAAATTTGTCTCCCTTAATCCTGCGAAACTTTTACATATAGACGATCGCGTTGGGAGTATAAAGGTAGGAAAAGATGCAGATGTTGTATTATGGAGTGACCATCCACTGTCCGTTTATGCAAAAGCGGAACAAACCATTATTGAAGGTGCAACTTATTTTGATATTGACAGTGACGAGCAAATGCGTGAAGCCGTTAACAAAGAAAAAAATGAGCTAACAACATTGATGCTTCAGGCAAAAAATAAAGGTTTAAAAACAAAACCAATTGAAAAGAAAGAGAAAGCTCATTTTCATTGTGATAGTGAATTTTAACGTCCAGCTTTCAGTCTTAGTTTTCAGATTTAATAAAATATAAAAAAACAATTTTCAGATGAAAAATATAAAATATAAAATTCTTGTTTTTAGCTTACTGTTTTCAATAATCGCTATTGCGCAACAAACACCAGCTCCTAAACAAACTAATGCTATTTCTATTGAAGGTGCTACTGCACATTTAGGAAATGGCGAGGTCATTGAAAACGCACTCATCATGTTTAACGATGGTAAAATTACTTTTGTGGGAAGTGCCAATATGAAAATTGCGCGTCAGGGTGAGATAATACAAGCAAATGGCAAACATATTTATCCTGGATTTATAGCACCAAATTCTACTTTGGGCTTAGTAGAAGTAGATGCTGTGCGTGCCAGTAACGATGTGGATGAGGTTGGTGCCATGAATCCGCACATTAGGAGTTTAATTGCCTATAACACAGAATCTAAAGTTGTTGAGTCTATGCGCCCTAACGGTGTTTTAATGGGACAGATTACACCACGTGGCGGACGAATTTCCGGAACCTCATCTGTGGTACAATTTGATGCCTGGAATTGGGAAGATGCTGCAATAAAAGTAGACGACGGTATCCATATAAATTGGCCCAATGCTTTTTCTCGTGGTCGCTGGTGGTTGGGAGAACCGTCTATGTTAAAAGAAAATAAAGACTACACAAAAGAAGTTAATGAGTTAACCTCTTATTTTGCTGAAAGCAATGCTTACCAAGCAAGTAATAAATCGCCAAGACATTTACCTTTTGAATCCTTACAAGGTGCTATAGACGGATCTAAAAAATTATATGTCCACGTAGATGGCGAAAAAGAAATTACAGATGCTATAAATTTTATGAAAGAAAATAGCGTTAAACACCCTGTAATTGTTGGTGGTTACGAAGCGCATAAAGTTATTAGTTTATTAAAACAAAACAATATTCCTGTTTTATTACAACGTGTTCACAGTGTTCCAAATAGCGATGATGATGATTACGATTTACCCTTTAAGCTGGCAAACAAATTAGTTGAAGCAGATGTTTTAGTTGGGTTAGAAAACTCTGGAGGTATGGAGCGTATGAATGCAAGGAACATTCCTTTTTTAGCAGGAACCTGTGCTGCTTATGGTTTAGACAAAGCACAAGCTCTAAGCCTAATAACCTTAAACACTGCTAAAATTTTAGGTATTGACGATATGGTTGGTTCGCTTGAGGTTGGTAAAGATGCGACACTTTTTATAAGCGAAGGCGATGCGCTGGATATGCGTACAAATAAACTGGAAAAAGCGTATATTCAAGGACGCGATATTAGTTTAGAATCGCATCAAACCGAATTATATAAGCGCTACTCTAATAAATACAAAAACTAAATAGTATGAAAATTTTACTTTTCTTTTTATCCATTGGGTTTATAGGGTTTTCACAAGAAAAAGAAGTACCAAATAAAACGCAGCCTCTATTTTTATCGACTATTAACTTGGATAGCTCTTATGTAAGTAAGTACAATTTAAACGCTGTTTCAAATAATATTAAAACGGTATCTGCTATCCTATCGAATTCAGATAAAATAAACAGACGTAATTTCGTGACTTTAACTAAAAACATTAATAAAACCTATGACTTTTCGAATATAAGCGCTGTCTCTACTTTAAACTTAGAATTGGAAAATATTATGTTTACTGGAAATTTTTTCAACCCACAGGAAACGCATTTTTCAGCATTATATAAAGAGAAAAAGTGAGTCTTAGTTGTTGAGAACAATCAACTGTAAACTCACTTTTTAATTTCATTTAACCTAATTTATTCTACAAACTCTCCGTTTTCCGGCTTTGCAAAATCTTTAGCATCTATAGCAGAAGCAGATAATTTAATATCGCTAAAATTAGTTGTTGCTTTAGCTTCGGTTGGTTTATCGTCTTTATAACCATAACCTGTAATAGTTTTTGGTAATAACAACCCATTTACATCTTGCCACTCTCCATACTTTCTAAAATGCAATTCTTTTTTATCAATTCCAGGCACAAAAGAGACGGTGTAACCTAACCATTCCATTTTGTACGTTTCTGGGTTATAATACAATACGTAGCGGTCTTCTGGTGTTTCGCCAACTCCAGCATTGTACGTTACTTGAATTCCAGGATACGTTACACCCTCGAAAACCAAAGGCTCTGCTTCTGCGTAGTTAATACCATCGTCTGATAGTATAAAAGGCATTGCATAAAAGTAAAACATAAGGTTATAATAATATTTAGGTTGGTACCCTTCGTATTTTCCATCTGTTTTATTAACAAACCAGGCTTTATCTCCATCAAAACCAATAGTAGCTTTAGGGTTGTCTATTAAAGCTTCTCTATTGTCTAAGTTTGTTAATGTTACTTCTTTACCGTCTGGTTTATCCATAGTAAAAGAAAGCGATTTCATAGTTTTCCATTTATCTATGCCTCCATGAGCATTAAATACCTTAGTAAGGTTTTCTGGATAAACTGAAGTGGTTACGTCTAAAACTTCGTTTTTATAATCTGTAGTTTCAACAGTTTTAGTTGTTTTGTCTTGCTTGCATGCCATAACAACAAGCAACAAGGCAGTTGCAGTAATGTAATTTTTCATTGGTTATATTGATTTTGTTTTCCTGTTTGTCGGAAGACAAAGTTAATATTTACAAAAAAAGCTTCAGTATTAACTGAAGCTTTTTAACTTAACTTTATAATTCTTATTCTATAATTAATTTCTTAATAGTCTGTTTGTTGTTTTGCTTCAGTTTTACAAAATATAATCCTGCTTCTAAGTTTTTCACATTAAGCTGAAGTATTTCATCAATAACATTTTGCATCACTATTTTACCTTGAACATCAATAAGTTCTACAGAGGCATTTCCGTTTAAAGCAGTTTTTAATTTAATATTTACAATGTTTGATGCTGGATTAGGATAGATAGCAAAATCGTTGCTATTAAATTCTTCTACAGATAAACTTTGCTCGATAAATTCTGTCTCGAAAGTGTTTGTAATAACTGGTGCATTAAAGTCGAAATAAATTTCGGCTGTATTTGGTATAAGGGTTCCAATAGCATAACCTGCTGCTGGTTTAATTCTAAAGTACACATAACCATTGCTGCCATAATCGTCTTGCGATTGTGCTGGCAAATTAATATTATCGAATGTCCATGTTAACTGGTTTCCATTTTGAAGCATTACCACATCGTGCGTCGCTCTTATAAACTCTATTGTACCTATATCTAATAAACTATTTACCGTGTTTTCTATGCGTACTTTTATAGCTTCAGCTGTTCCTACATTTTGAAATCTAATAGTGTAATATAGATATTCGTCTGTTGTCACAAAATCGTCGTAAACAATTTCAGGACCATGCGATTCTGTAATATCGTTTGGATCGTAAGAACCAATAACTTCTTGAGTTATTACAGAAACATTATTATCTAAACCAATATCATTTGCGGTAGTGGTGTATACCGCAGAACTGGTTACAAATTCTCCTAAATTAACCGTTGGAGGTGTATATAATTGAAACCAAACCACTCTTGACTCTCCTGGTAAAAGATTAGTAAAATCTACTGAAGCTCCTGTCGCTGTTGGCGTAACAATTAAGCCACTGCCTAAAGGTGTTGCGCCCACATAATCTACAAGTGGATCGTGAATAAAAGTAACTGTACCAGAAGTAATGGTTGTAGAGCCTAGATTCTCTATTACTAAATCGTTCCAATAATTAAATCCTGGTCTTGGTGAACTAAAAGGAATTAAATAAACCGCAAGATCTTCGCATGGCATTTGTTGTGTAAGTGGAAAATCTATAGTTATGGTGTTGCCATTGGCAACGGTTACATTTTCGAACAACGCTGTAGGAATACTGAAACAATTTTGATAATCTGCTCCTATTTGGAAAGTAATATCGTAACTATTTGCTTCTACATCGTTTACAATGGTGAAGCTACCAGTGTTAGAATTTACAGTATTTACACTGCCATCGTCATTTACTTCGTAAGTAAAAAATCCGTTTGTAAACGGCGTGTCTGTACCATTAAATATACCATCGTTATTGTCATCTAAAAAGGCATTAACTTGTATAAAGCCAAAGTTACTTGCGCAAAACACATCAAAATCTATAGGATTATTTGTACAGCCAATAACAGAGCCATCAGACTCTATATAAATTGTTACTGTTGGGCCAGTTGTTGTAAAAGTTAATCCTGCTAAGTCTCCATCTGCATTAAGACCGTAAGGATTATCTGTATTTAGATTTGTACCATCGCTGTCTAAAACAATTAACTCGTCGAAATCATTTTCTGTCATCCCAGAGTTAAAAACAATGTACAGAGATGAACCATCATTACTTGAAAAATTATACTGTTGGGTTTCATTATTATCGTAGCAAAAGCTTGTGTTTACCGGTTGTCCAGAAGCACAATCTAAAATAACATTTGGGTCTGCTCTGGTTGTAAAGCTTGTTTCGGTACAGCCTGTTGCATTTCCATTAGGGTTGTAAGGTGTGATAGACACAAAATATTGTGTGCTATAATTTAATGTGCCGACATCGAAGGTTGAAATATTACCAGCATCTACCATGTCTAAAACATCATTTCCGCCAGAGGTTGTACCTATTGTAATAGTATAACCTGTTACATAACCCGAAGCTAATGTCCAGGCTAAGTCTGTGTTTTCGTTAACATCTACGGCTAAATCCTGAGGTGTCGTTAAAACAGCGTCGCAATTAGGAATCGCTGTAGTATCTAAACAACTTACCACATAAGCAATAGAAGTATAATTACCGTTTTGGCAACTGATACTTCCGTCTGAATCTACATAAATTGTAATAGTATCTCCTGAAGAAACAAAGGCTAAGTTTGTAACATCTCCAGAGTTTCCGTATGGTGTACCATTAAGATTTGTACCATCACTATCTAAAACAATCAACTCATCATAATTATTTTCTACTTGTCCTCCGTTAATCACAAGTTGTAATGGACTACCATCACTACTTGTGTAAGTATATTGTGTAGTTTCGTTATTATCGTAGCAAAATATATTGGTTACTGGCTGACCACATACTACTGTAACCGGACAGCTTCCTGTAATAATATCGAAAAACGATAAAGAAGAACAAGTATTATTTACAGCACTAACAGAAACTGTTATTGTTTGATTATTGTTTTGCGGACTGTAACTTGAAGCATTTTGAATAGCATTAATACCATTAGCAGCATCTGATGCACTCTCATAAAAAGTAACATTATGTGTGTTAGGATCGAGATTGACCAATATTTCTGGAATAGTTGTGGTTAAATCGTAAACCTGATTAGGGTTACAAGAGCTTAAATTATTTGCAGTGCCAATTACCGGATAAAAACCAACCTCAACAGTTGTAGAACCTGTATTGCTACAACCTGTAATGGTATTTGTTATAGTAACGCTATAATTTCCAGCCTGCATAACAGATATTGAAGGCGTGGTTTCACCTGTACTCCATTGGTAAACAGTATTTTGTTGTGGCGTTGTAAAAGGAGCTAAATCTAAAGTATCGCCAGAACATATTGTGTATAGTGCATCGAAAATAACAATAGGTTGTGGATTGATAACCAAACTAATGGTGGTTATGACGTAATCTCCTGTGGCAGTCTCTGTTACACCTGCATAGATAGTTGGTAGATTAGGATTGCTAATATAAGTTGTGGTGTTGGAGATAGCATTTGTTTGCGTTAATGCATCATCATAAACTTCGTAGTAAGCAATAGTATATTCACTTGCTGTAACATTACTAAGTATGTCTGGATTTGCCTGTGTTAAATCGAAAGTTACAGCTCCAGTTGCACTACCATCGCAGGCTTCTAAAGTTGCTGGATTAACAGGAAAGGGTGTGTAGTCTGTTATAAGCTGTAATTGGACAACATCAAAACAGCCGTTTACATTATTTTCTGAACGAACAAAAATTGTTTGCGTATTCTGGACGATGTTATTATATGTTGATTGTAAAGCATTAACATTATTTAAAGCATCTGTAATCGTTTCATGATAGCTTACGGAGTAGCCTGTATTGCCTGCAGTTACTTCATCATCTTTTAAAGTTAAGTCAAAAGAAGTAAAACCATCGTTATCTGGATCTGGAGCGATAAGTGGTGATGGTTGCGTAATTTGAAATTCACTTACATTTAAAAAAATTACAGTATTAGAACTAACATAAAAGCAACCACTATTAGCATTGTCCACTCTTAAATAGATAGTTTGAAAATACGGTGAGTTGATGTTTTCAAAAAAAGTTGGGTTTGTAATTGGGTTGACATTATTGTTGGCATCGTTTAAATTTTCAAAATATGAAACTGTTAAATTAGCATCACCATTAGTGATTTGACCTTCATATACAGTTAAGTCAAATATAGCAATGCCTTGACCGTAACTAACATCACAAGCAACCATGTCATAAGATTGAGTATTTATGTTCAACGTGTTAACCAATAAATTATACGTAACAACATTAGAAACACAGTTACCAGTGTAATCGGTTACCGTGGCATAAATGGTTTGTGGATTGCTAAAATTTGTAAAAGGGCTGGTTAACGCATTTGTTCCTGCATCTGCATCAGCTTGGGATAAATAGTGCAACACATAAAAACTATTAGGGTCTTGATTGCCTAAAATTTGTTGATTATTAATATCCAAATCAAAAGTTGCGAAACCATCGCCATCATCATCACAAACTTCAAGGTCTGCAGGAATATTTGCAATTGCTGCTTGATTAACCACTAAATCTAAAGTTGTGGTATTAGCATTCCCAGTGCTTAGTTCCTCAACCCTTACAAAAATGGTTTGCGGATTAGAAATATTGGTATAGATATTTGGTAATGGATTTGTATTAGTATCGGCATCCATTTGAGTTAAATAATACAGTACTGTGTGGTTATTTGGATTTAAAGTCCCTAAAATCTCTGCATTTTTAATGGTTAAATCGAATGACTCTATACCATCTTGCGTAGCATCATCACAAACTTCAAATGGCGATGGCTGGTTAATTCCTTGGGCAAAATTGTAAACTGAAAATAAAATTGCAAAAAAGAATAGTAGCTGTTTTTTCATAATGGTGGTGGTTAGTTTAGTTTGTTGATCTATAATATTATAACAACTAAAATATAATTATTCCTACCTTATTTAATGGAAGTATCATTATTTGTAGTTGTATACTAAAGATTTGAAATAACAAAAATAGTTACGTTAAAATGATGATTATTTTTATTATGCAACAAGGTATTTAGCGTAAATTTGTTTCAAGTATAAATATAAAACTTATTTATTTAAATGATTACTAAACAAATAAACAGCACTCAAAATGCATTAGTAAAACAACTTGTTTTGCTAAAAGAAAAGTCCCGCGAACGGAAAAAGTCTGGTTTATTTATAATTGAAGGTAGTCGTGAAATTGAATTGGCAATAAAAGGCAACTACACTTTAAAACGTGTTTTATTTTATGCGGAATTATTTTCTGCTGTAAACTTAAAACAACTAACCATTGGTCAAGCCGAAATTATTGAAATTAGTAAAGAAGTCTATCAAAAAATAGCCTATCGTGAAACCACTGAAGGTATTATTGCCATTGCCGAAAGCAAAAAAAACAGCATTGAAGATTTAAAATTCAACACTAAAAACCCACTTATTTTAGTCGCCGAAGCTCCCGAAAAACCAGGCAATATTGGTGCGCTTTTGCGTACTGCAGATGCTGCCAATGTAGATGCCGTGATTATTGCGAATCCTAAAACCGATTTGTATAACCCTAATATTATACGCTCCAGTGTTGGTTGCTTATTTACAAACCAGATTGCAAAAGAATCAACCGAGACAATCATTACTTTTCTAAAATCAAGAAACATTAATATTTACACGGCAATTCTTCAAGAGTCTCAAGACTATCATAAACAAGATTACACCAAACCAACCGCTATAATAGTTGGCACAGAAGCCACAGGATTGAGTGAAGCTTGGAGACAAGCAGCAACGCAAAATATCTCTATTCCTATGCAAGGTGTTATAGATTCAATGAATGTTTCGGTAGCTGCAGGCATCTTAATTTTTGAAGCGAAAAGACAACGTAATTTTAAGTAAAAACCTTCAAACTGTAGTCAATTCTACAATTAAAAATAATATGACATCCACCACACTATTCTATATTCTAATTGCAATAATAATTATCAGTTTTATTATTGATAAAATTTTAAATGCATTAAATGCCAAGCACTTTAATGATGCCATTCCACAGCCATTAAGCGATGTTTACGACAAAGAGGAATATAAAAAATCTCAAAACTACAAGAAAACAAACTATAGGTTTGCTTTAATAACTTCGGCTTTTTCGTTGGTTCTAACTTTAGGGTTTTTCTTTTTAGATGGCTTTGCATATATCGATGCTATAGCAAGACAAATAACCGATAACGAGATATTAATTACCCTTATTTTCTTCGGAATAATTATGCTTGGTAGTGATATTGTTACTACACCTTTTTCTTATTACAAAACCTTTGTTATTGAAGAAAAGTTTGGGTTTAATAAGACCACAAAAAAGCTATTTATTATAGATAAAATTAAAGGATGGTTTATGGGTATTATTGTTGGAGGTGGTATTCTGGCGCTGTTAACTTGGTTTTACCAAGTTGCAGGAGAGCAGTTTTGGTTATACGCATGGGTATTAATCGCTGTCTTTACTATGTTTATGAATCTCTTTTACTCACGCCTCATCGTACCAATATTTAATAAACAAACAGCTTTAGAAGCTGGTAGTTTACGAGATGCTATTTCTAATTATGCTCAAACAGTTGGGTTTAATTTAGATAAAATTTTTGTTATCGATGGTTCTAAACGTAGTACCAAAGCCAACGCCTACTTTTCTGGTTTTGGTAGCGAGAAACGTGTAACACTTTATGACACCTTAATAAACGATTTAGAAGAAGACGAAATAGTTGCCGTTTTAGCCCATGAAGTTGGGCATTATAAGAAAAAGCATATTGTTTTTAATTTACTAACTTCTGTCTTACTTGCTGGCTTTACGCTGTATATTTTATCGTTGTTAATTTCTAACCCTTTATTGTCGCAAGCTTTAGGTGTTGCTGAGCCAAGCTTTCATATTGGCTTAATTGCGTTTGGTGTACTCTACACGCCAATCTCGACGCTTACAGGTTTAATTATGAATTGGTTTTCAAGAAAATTTGAATACCAGGCAGACAACTACGCCAAAACCACTTATAAAGCCGAACCATTAATTACGTCGCTAAAGAAACTCTCTAAAAACAGTTTAAGTAATTTAACACCACATCCAGCTTATGTTTTTATGCATTACTCGCATCCTACATTGTTGGAACGTTTAAAAAATTTGCGTAAATAAATAACAATTGGGGTTACCCTATTTTTTATCTGAGATCGAGAAATAAACCAGTTTAATTTACTCCACCAAAAAATCAAAGTACTGATTTCTATATGGTTCGCCACGTAATGTAAAATGCCACCATTCCTGCGCGTAATTTCTAAACCCATTATCGAGCATTACTTTTTGTAAACGTTTTCTGTTTTTGCGTTGCTGCTTATTTAAATTGCTGTTTTTTACCCAGGATTCGCTACCAAAAAAGTCGTAAGGCGATCCCATATCCAGCTCTTCACCAGTTTCTAAATTAACAATAGTAACATCTAGAGTGCTGCCACTGCTATGTCTCGATTTTGAGGCAATATAGCCAGCTTTAAAGAGATTTTTTTTATCCACACGAGGATAGAATTGCTGTTTCATCAACGTATCGTTTTCTACTTTAGCCCAACGTACGAAATGGTTAACTGCACGCTGTGGTCTGTAGGCATCATAGATTTTAATAGATAAGTTTTCTTTAGCCAATTCTGCTTGTACTTTTTTTAAAGCTTCGGCAGTTTGTTTGGTCATAATAGCAACTTCTGCGTTGTAACCATCAATTATTTCTCCAACAAAATTATTTTCACTACAATACCGCAATTCAACTTTAATAGCAGGTATTTCTGATTTAGCATACACAAAACCTTCAGGTAACTGCGCAAAAGACAGCAAAGAAAATAATGTTAGCAAAAAGGGCAGTACATGACGCATATAAATGAAATTTATACGCTAATTTAGAGAAATATTTATTTATCTATGGTATTTCCTTGGCATCTTTATCTCATGGCTGCAATTTACATTTTTGCAGGCCTTATGCATTTTATTAAACCTAAAGCGTATTTACGTATAATGCCACGCTACTTGCCAAATCATAAATTATTGGTTAAACTTAGCGGCTTTGTAGAAATAGTATTAGGTATTGGCTTATGTATTCCTCTATTTAAAAATGCTTCCATTTATGGGATTATTGCGATGTTAGTTGTTTTTTTATTGGTACATTTTTACATGTTAAGTGGTAAAAAAGCAGCAGCTGGAATTCCAAAATGGATATTAATATTACGTATTCCATTGCAGTTTGGGCTCATGTATTGGGCATTTTGGTATCTTCAATTTTAAATAACAAATCATGTTTCCTTCTGAAGAAATAAAACTGAATTTACCTGATGCAGACATTACTTATTTTCCTAATTTCTTTTCTACTACAGAAGCTGAAACATTTTTCAATAGTATTTTACATGAAACCAATTGGCAACAGGATGATATTACCATCTATGGAAAAACATATGCACAACCACGATTAACAGCTTTGTTTGCTAATAATAACAAGCCTTACAGCTATTCTAATATTACTATGTATCCTGAAGCATTTACAGCTTCGCTTTTAAAAATAAAAGAAAAAGTGGAGACAAAAACCAATGTTATTTTTACAACCTGTTTGGCCAATTTATATCGTGATGGCAACGACAGCAATGGTTGGCATGCAGATAATGAAAAAGAATTAGGCAAACATCCTGTAATCGCTTCGGTTACGTTTGGTGCTGCCAGGTACTTTTATTTAAAACATAAAAAAGATAAAGCTTTGAAGCAGAAAATATTATTAGAAAACGGAAGTTTATTAATCATGCAAGGTAAGACACAAGAATATTGGCTGCATCAAATTGCAAAGACTAAAAAAGAAGTGAAACCAAGAATTAATTTAACCTTTCGCGTTATTTGTTAATTATAAGGCACAAAAAAACCAAAGTCCCTCAACTTTGGTTTTCTGTATTTGCAATTTGTATGTCTTAGGTTAGATTTAGGGTTACTATATCAACTAAAGCGATGCAAATATTAATTAATTAATCCATTGAACTAAAAGTATGTCTTGTAGTACATTTCAAATGTATGGTAGATTTTTCTTTTTGGATGTTTAAAAGCTTCGAATTTCGACGAAATACACAAAATTTTAACATTCATCGATTAAATAGATTAAAAAATCGATTAAAAACAACTTTTGTATATTTTAAAAAGTATCATATTTATAAAATTAGAGATATAAATTTGTTTTTAAAAGCGTGAAATGGCACTTATTTTGTATTACATTTATAAAAATATTAGATCATGAAAATTAAGTTTTTAATAATTTTTCTTTTTGCTGGCCATTTCGTTTTCGCTCAAGAAAAAAACTATACAGCCCAAGATATTGCTATTAATAAATTAATAGATGGCACATTACTGCTTCCAAATAACATAACAAAACCAAATTTAGTGATTATAATTGCTGGATCAGGCCCTACAGATCGCGATGGAAATCAAAATTTTTTAAAAGGCAATTCGCTTAAAAAACTTGCCGAAGGTCTTACAGCTAAAAATATTGCAACGTTTCGTTACGACAAGCGTATCGTTAAACAAATACGAAAAGGTAATGTTGACAAAAATATTATGTTCGATGATTTTGTAACAGATGCAAAAAATGTCATTTCTTATTTTAAAAAAACTGGAAACTATAATAAAATATACGTGGCAGGACACAGCCAAGGGAGTCTTGTTGGTATTCTTGCCGCAAAAGACACAGCAGATGGTTTTATTTCTCTAGCTGGTGCAGGGCAATCTATAGACAATGTAATAATTGAACAGGTGGAAAAAACGGCTCCTATGTTTTTAGACGATACTAAACGTATTTTTAAAGTGTTGGAAGATGGTAAAACCACAACAGAGTTTCCTCCTGCTTTGGCTTCAATTTTTAATTTAGATGTGCAGCCATTTATTGCTAATTGGATGTCTTATAATCCGCAAACAGAGATAAAAAAATTAGACATGCCAATATTAATTATTAATGGCACTAAAGATTTACAGGTTTCAGAAGCAGAAGCCAATTTACTTTATGAGGCAGCGCCAAACGCAACATTAAAAATTATTGATAAAATGAATCATGTATTGGTACCAATAGAAGGTGGAGATTTAGAAAACTCTAAATCATATAACGAAGCCTCAAGAACATTGGCACCAGAACTTTTTGATGCGATAGTGGCGTTTATAAATTAATAGGTTCAATACCTCTACAATAAATAAAAAACTCATCTTCGATGAGTTTTTTTATAAATAGAAAAAGCGCCCAAAAGGACGCTTTTTCATACTAACCAACCAAAAATATGATAATTACCACTCTTAATTTAAAGTAACCACACTCTAAAATAGTCGCTGTAGTAATTTCACTTTATATATTTCAATTAACGTGCCAAAACCCGTTTATAGTATTTTAAGCAGCTCTTTTTAAGATATATTTCACATTATTTAACATAAATAGAAAAAGCGTCTCTAAAAGACGCTTTTTCATACTAACCAACCAAAAATATGATAAATAACTACTCTTAATTTAAAGTAACCACACTCTAAAATAATCACTGTAGCTATTCGAAATATGTTATTCAATTAGCGTGCCAAACTCATTTTTAGGTTTTATAATAAAGAGTTAATTTCTAAACATAGAAAAGGCGCTTTAAAAAAGCGCCTTTTCTTTCTAACCAACCAAAAATATGATAACTACTTACTCTTAATTTAAAGTAACCACACTTTAAAATAGTCACTGTAAGCAATCTCTTTAAGCAATATTCAATTTGCGTGCCAAACTTTAATTGGTTCTTTTTTTTATCCTGTTTTAATTTGGTATTTTGCGGAAACTAATCAATTAAAATTATGGATACTACTCCTCTGTTTACTAACGATACTATAGTCTTTGGACTATTAATGTTAGCTTTAGGTTTTATTTTTTATACCGAATCTATAGAAACTGGCTTTTGGCCAAAGTTTTATAAAATTGTACCCGGTTTATTTATGGCTTATATGATTCCTGCGTTGTTTACAACAATAGGTCTTATTGCACCAGAATGGGAAACAATAAAGGAAAGTGGTGAAGTTGTTACAGGTAAATCTAACCTCTATTATGTTGCCAGTCGCTATTTATTACCTGCCGCGTTGGTATTAATGACTTTAAGTATTGATTTAAAAGGCGTGTTTAATTTAGGCTGGAAAGCTTTAATTATGTTTTTTACTGGTACCATAGGTATTGTTATTGGTGGTCCAATTGCTATTCTTTTAATCTCTATGGTATCCCCAGAAACTGTAGGAGGTGCTGGCCCAGATGCAGTATGGAGAGGATTATCGACACTAGCCGGAAGTTGGATTGGTGGTGGTGCAAATCAAACTGCCATGTTAGAAATTTATGGTTATAACCAAAAACTTTATGGCGGAATGGTATTTGTCGATATAGTCGTTGCAAACGTATGGATGGCAATTTTACTTATAGGTATTGGCAAAAGAGATCGTATAAACAAATGGTTAAAAGCAGACACTTCATCTATTGAGGCTTTAAAAGTTAAAGTCTCTACATTCTCAGAAAAAGTAAAACGCAATCCATCCTTAACCGATTTAATGATTATTGCAGCTATTGCCTTTGGCACTGTAAGTGTTGCACATCTTGTTGCCGATTTTCTTGCTCCGTTCTTTGAACGTATTGTTGCTGGTATTGAATCACCAACCACAAAAAACATCTTTACTTTTTTAGGCTCTAAATTCTTCTGGATGATCAGTATTGCAACCTTAATTGCCATATTATTATCTTTTACAAAAGCAAAAAACTATGAAGGTGCTGGAGCCAGTAAATACGGAAGTGTATTTATTTATATTCTGGTTGCATCAATTGGTATGAAAATGGACTTAACACTTATTTTCGACAATGTAGGATTAATTGCTGTTGGTGTTGTCTGGATGTCTATTCACGCATTACTTCTAATTGTTATGGCTAAACTAATTAAAGCACCTTACTTCTTTTTAGCAGTAGGTAGTCAAGCTAATGTTGGTGGTGCTGCCTCTGCTCCCATTGTAGCTTCGGCCTTTCACCCTTCTCTGGCAACAGTTGGTGTGTTATTAGCAGTCTTTGGTTATGCAGTAGGAACTATTGCCGCAATTGGCTGTACTGTTTTAATGCAATTAGCTGCTGCAGGTTAGCATATAATTAAATTTTGTAGCATATTTGCGCCATTAAAAACATAGAATAAAACTTATGCAAAAAATATTTATACTAATTAGTTTATGTTTTCTGTTTTCCTGCGGAAACTCTTCAGATAAATTAATTGTTAAGGGAGATGTTAAAGGGTTGAAAAAAGGCACTTTATACTTAAAAAAGGCTCAAGACACCGTTTTAATAACTGTGGACTCATTAGTTATTAACGGAAATTCTAATTTCGAATTACAGGCTGACCTTGAAAGTCCGGAAGTTTTTTATTTATACTTAGATAAATACAATAACGACGATAACAGAATTACTTTCTTTGCAGATAAAGGTATTACCGAAATTAACACAACTTTAAAACGTTTTAACTACGACGCTAAAATAAAAGGCTCTAAGCAACAAGAAACATTAGAAGAATATTTAAGCATGTCTTCAAAATTCAATAATAAAAACCTTGAATTATTAAAAGAGAACTTCGAGGCGATAAAAGCTAATGACACCACTTTAATTAACCAAACGGAAAAGACTTTTAAGAACCTTGAAAAGCGAAAGTATTTATATACTGTAAATTTTGCTATTAACAATAAAGATAGTGAAGTTGCTCCCTATTTAGCTTTAACCGAATTATATGATGCAAATATTAAATTGTTAAGCATGGTAAACGATTCGTTGACAACTCGAGTAAAAAACTCTAACTACGGAAAAGAATTACAGCAATTTGTAGATAAAATTAAAACTGATGAAGTAAAATAGTTTAAGTTTATCATTAAAAAAAGCACCCATTAACAAGTTTGTTAATGGGTGCTTTTTTTATAATATAAATACATCAAAAGATCTTATGCATACAAGCATTACAATATAGACTTTGCCCATCTTCTCCGAAAATTATAATAAAAAACCCTCAATCATATCAATGATTGAGGACTTTATAAGAGCCGATGGAGGGACTCGAACCCACGACCTGCTGATTACAAATCAGCTGCTCTAGCCAGCTGAGCTACATCGGCGAAACGAGTGCAAATATAATTTTGTAAACCATATCTGCAAACTTTTTTCTAATTTTTTTACAGTTTATTTATTCTGTCTATTAATTCGCGACCTTTAGTTTCTAATTCTGCGTTAATTGACTTATAATGCGCCTTATTGTTTTCTACATTTTTAGCATTAACTTTAGCTATTAAATCGTCGAAAACCTCTATTGCATCGTCAATAATCGCTTGACTTTTTTTAGTGTCTTTAGCTGTATTTGTATATTCCCAAACGTAAACTGCTTCAATAATGTCACCTAAAACATAATTAATGTCTTTTTTTAGGTCTCTTTTATTTGCCATAATATTTAAATTTATTTATGGCGCAAAAGTAAAGAATTAATTTGGAATATTGGATTGAAAGTTACGAACTGTTTTAAAGACAGATAAGGCTGAAACTACATAGGTCTTTAAATTAAAAATCGGAAAAAGTTTATACATAAACTTCTAATAGTTCGGCTTGGTTTGCAGCTATTGTAAAAGATTTTATTGCTGCTGGTAATAATATGGTTTCTCCTCTTTTTATAGTTTCAGAACCACCAGATGTAGTAACGGTTGCTTCTCCATCAACACATAAATAAATAATAAAAGAATCTAATGTATTTTTCTTTTCTATTGTATCATCATTAATTGGTAAAAAATTGGTTGTAAAATAAGGGCATTTTACCATTCTATTGGTCTTGTTTTTAGTTTTAGAATAGCTAATTCTAAAATTGTCTTGCATATTAAAATTAATAGCATCAATTGCTAAATCATTATGCAATTCGCGTGCGTTACCTTCGCTATCTACTCTATCCCAATCGTAGACCCTATAGGTGATATCACTGGTTTGCTGTATCTCTGCAAGCATAACTCCTGCTCCAATAGCATGAACACGACCAACATCTATAAAATAAGTGTCACTATTTTTTACTTTATCGAAGTTTAATATTTCTGTGAGCGATTTGTTTTCCAAGTGTTTGAGATAGGTTTTGGAATCTATTTTTTGATTAAATCCAACAATTAAATTAGCATCCTCATCGGCTTGCATGACATACCACATCTCAGTTTTTCCAAAGGAATTATGACGTTTTGCTGCTAATTCATCATTTGGATGTAGTTGAATTGACAAATCTTCTCTTGCGTCTATAAACTTTATTAACAGTGGAAATTTATCACCAAAAATTTTATAATTTTTAGTTCCTATTAATTGAGATGTATATTCTTTAAGTAATTGTCTTAGGGATTGATTTTTATATTTACCATTGGCCACAATAGAGGTGTCTCCTTCAACGTCGCTTACCTCCCAACTTTCGCCAATGTTTTCGAGCGGCGTTTCTTTATTTAAAATTGTTTTTAGCTTTTTTCCTCCCCAAATTTTTTCTTTTAAAATAGGTTTAAATTTAAGTGGGTAAAATTCTGTTTTCGACATACTATCCGGAATAACTTACAAAATTACGAGGCGTTTCGAATAACGTAACTTCTAAATCTAAATGTGATGCTAACTTTGCTTTTATCTTTTTATGAATAATTACAGCAATATTTTCTGCCGTAGGATTAAGGGTTGCAAATTCTTTAACTTCTAAGTTCAGATTTTTATGATCGAAAGCGTCTTCAACTTCAGTTTTAATTATCGTTTTCAATGTTTTTATATCTATCACAAAACCCGTTTCCCTATCAATTTCTCCAGTTACACTGGCAATTAGTTCGTAATTATGACCATGGTAATTTGGGTTATTGCATTTTCCAAAAACGGCATCATTTTTCGCATCACTCCAGTCTTTTCTGTAGAGCCTGTGTGCGGCGTTAAAATGTGCTTTTCTACTAACGGTTACTCTCATCTACAATATTTATAAAATTATAAAACTTATCGAAGATAATTTTAAACCAGGCAGTGTACAGTTCTGGCTGTTTATTAATATCTGTTTTAACGGCCTCTAAAGACATCCATTTCCATGCTTCAACCTCTTCTCTATTTATTTCTGGCAAACTATTGTAATACCCAACCATAATGTGATCTAATTCGTGCTCTGTTAAGCCATTATCAAAAGGTGCTTTATAGATAAAAGAAGTTTTTTCTTCTAAGTTAGTAACAAAGCCCATTTCCTCTTGTAAGCGACGTTTTCCTGCCTCTAAGTTGCTTTCTCCTTCGCGTTGGTGACTGCAGCAGGTATTGGTCCATAATCCCGGAGAATGGTACTTAGATAATGCACGTTGTTGGAGCATTAATTCATTATCCTTATTGAATACAAAAACAGAGAATGCGCGATGTAATACTCCTTTTTCGTGTGCTTCCATTTTAGGCATTAAGCCTATTTGTTCATCGTTTTTGTTTACTAAAATTACTTCTTCTTCTGCCATTTTATTTATTGAGGAAAACAAATTTACGAAATAGCATCTATAATTAAATCCTTTTAAGTTTATTTTAATATAGTCTTAGCCCATAAAAAAAGTGCTCTTAAAAAAGAGCACTTTAAATATTAAATTAATTGTAGCTTTCTAATTTTTAGTTACAATAAACATACTACGTCTATTTTGCTGGTGCTCTTCTTCGGTACATTTAACACCATTAGAGCAACGGTTAACTAATTGTGTTTCTCCATACCCTCTTCCCGAAATACGGCTTTTAGAGATGCCTCCTTTGTTTATTATCCAGTTTTTGGTCGACTTATTTCTTCGTTGCGATAGCGCTTCGTTATAAGCATCACGTCCTCTCGAATCGGTATGAGATTGAACATCAATACTAACTGAAGGATATTCGTTTAAGTAATTAATTACCTTTTGAAGCTCAACCTGAGCATCTGGGCGAATAAAAGACTTATCGAAATCAAAATAAATAGGATTTAAATCCAACAGTACAAATAAATCTGTTCCTACAGCGGCTACCTCTGCTTTTTCTGGCGTTAAATTAAGCTTTAAGGCTAAATCTAACTTTATCTCTGGATCAATTTCGTAAGTAAGTTCTTCCGGCTCATATCCCTCTTTGCTGGCTACGGCTTTGTATGTTCCTTTTTTACAATCTGAATTATATCCAAAGGCTCCATTTTGATCTGAAGTAAAGCGATAAACCTCTTTATTTTCTGAATTATAAACTATTACAGTAGCTTCTGGAATTACTTGATTAGTGTTTTTATCTACAACTGTACCAGATATTAACTGGTTACAAATGGCTCTTTGAAATCTGTAGATATCGTCATCTCCTTTACCGTTATATCGGTTGGAAGTTAAATATCCTACATTGGTAAATTCGTCTATAATAAACTCAAAATCATCTCGGGAGCTGTTAATTGGCTTTCCTATGTTTTGTACTTTTTTAATACTTCCTTCTAAATTAGCGTAGAAAATATCTAAACCTCCAAGCCCTTGATGACCGTCTGATGAGAAGTAAAGTGTACCATTATTACTTACGTAAGGGAAGTTTTCACGACCTTCGGTATTAATAACATCTCCTAAATTTTGAGGTTCTCCATAGCCACCATCTGCTAAAATATCGACAACAAACAAATCTGATTTACCTCTTGTTCCAGGCATATCTGATGCAAAATAAAGTTTTGTATTATCTAAACTTAAAGCTGGATGGGCTACATTATACTCGTCGTTATTAAACGGCATAGGTGTTATATTTGTCCACTGCCCAGCATCACTAAGGGTTGCTTTATAAATTTTTAAGCCTACTACTTTATCACTACTCTTTCTCTTTTTTCCGTTGAAATAATTATTACGGGTAAAATACATTGTTTTACCATCGTTGGTAAAAGAAGTAGAGGATTCGTGAAATTTTGTGTTTATGTTTTCTGAAAGTCTAACGGGTTTATCTGCATCGTCTTTTACATAAAACAAATCTAAGAATGGTTGCTCGTTCCATTTGTAAAGTCTTCCTTCTCCTCTTGAGGAGGCAAAAACAATCCCATCCTTATAAAAGGAAGTTCCAAAATCTGAAAAACGAGAATTCATATCCAGATTCTCTATAGTAAAGTTTCCTGATAACTTATCAATTGTGGTTAAGTAATCTGGTGACTCTAAAAACTTTTTTGATCTCGAATCGTTAGGTTTTAATACCGCAAACTTTTTTAAATATTTGTTAGCATCTTCATATTTACCTGTAGCCTTAAGTGCTTGCGCATACCTATAATAATACTCGAAATCTATTGCAGCATCTTGAGCCAATAATTCGCCATACCATTTAGCCGCTTCTTCCATTTCAACATTAAAATAATAGGCGTTGGCTAACTTTGCTAAAACATCTGGACTATTATTACCGTCTTTAACTAATTTAGACAGATCTCGAATAGCCTCTTTGTACTTTAAATTATTATATTCTTTATCTACAGTAGCATTAACTTTTCCGTCTTTTTGAGAAAAGCCGAAATTAAAGCTTAAAGTTAGTAATGCTATTATTACGTATATTCTATTTTTCATAATTACTTATTTCTAAAATTAGAAGAATCTTGGTGATAAAATTTTCTGGTTTTCGAAAATCTCGAAACGTAGAAAAACTTCAAAAGAACCTTGTTCAAATTGAGTCTTTCCTAAATCTGTAGTTTCTCTATCGTACGCCAGACCTAACATTAACCTGTCTGATAATTGGTAACCTACTAAGGCACTTACAGCTGCACTCCATCGGTAAGCAAGTCCTAATGTTAATTTTTCTTTAAGCAATGCGTTTACTGTTAAATCTGCCTGTAATGGCGCTCCTTGCACACCTTTAAATAATACTGCAGGTTTTAATTTTAAGTCTGCATTAACATCAAAAACATAACCACCAATAAGGTAAAGGTTTATTCTTTCTTTAGCTACAGATAAGGAAGATTCATCAAAATGTTTGGTTTCTAATAAATTTGGTGCAGATAAACCTACATACCATCTTTCTCCTTTTCTATAGTAAATACCAGCTCCTACATTAGGTGAAAATTTATTTTCAATATCTGACTGTAATAATTGATCGCCATTGTTATATGGACTTAATTCAGAATATGCCACATCTAACAAATGGCCTCCTCCTTTAACTCCAAACGATAATCGTCCTTCTTCTGATGTATTGACAGTGTATGAAAAATCAATATCGAAATAGGTTTCGTGTGTTGGCCCTATGTTATCGTTTATAATAGATAACCCTAAACCAACTTTCCTGTTTTCTCCAACTGGTGAATGTATATTAAAAGTTTGCGTGTCTGGTGCTCCATCTAAACCAACCCATTGTGTTCTATACAAACCTAACATACTAATAACTTCCCGAGAGCCAGCATATGCAGGATTGATACTCATTGTGTTGTACATATACTGTGTATACTGAGCGTCCTGTTGTGCAGTACTTTCTAAAGCAAAGATAGAACTGAAAAGGATTACTAAAATTAATATTCTATTTTTCATTATAAAAGGTATAATTTAATTTTGGAGGCAGAACAACTCTGCCTCCTTTATTGATTTAATTAGCGTTGAAGGTATAAGTAACCTGCTCTACTCTTATCTTCTGTTCCATTATTATAGTTAAGAATATAGAAGTAGGTACCTACTGGTAACAATTCGTCTTCTTGGATAGTAACTCTACCGTTAGATCTACCTGTAAAGTATTTTCCATTTTGTCCATATCCAGTTGTAGAGTAAACTTTAACTCCCCATCTGTTATAAATCTCAACAGTATTATTTGGGAATAACTCTATGTTTCTAATTACAAACACATCGTTATCTCCATCACCATTTGGTGTTACAGCATTAAAGATTTCTAAATCATCTTCAGATTGTGCCGCATTATTAACTTCTAAGTAATCTGGAAGACCGTTTCCGTTACTGTCAACAGCATCTCCTCCAAATCCAATTCCATCGTCATTAGGATCAGGGTTTTCATTTGTAGTTAAAATACCATCACCATCATCATCAACATCTAAGTAATCTGGAATACCATCTCCATCTGTATCGTTATCTGTAGGATCTGCATTTCCTGTTGGATCAACTTCTCCATCCGTAACATCAACATCTGTATAGTCTTCATTTATAGTGTCTACACCATCATTATCATCATCTGTATCCATCCAGTTCGGCATACCATCTCCATCGGTATCTCCTAATGGGAATTCTATACCGTTTGGTACGTTATCATTATCACAGTCTCCATTAAAGAATTCTAATGACTGTGGAAGCGTAACGCTATCTGTAAAGAAACTACAATTATCTAATGGGTCTGTACCATCATCTAATTCGTCTTCATTTGTTACACCATCTCCATCACAATCTAAAGATAAGTAAGGTTCCATTTGAACTTCTGTAACATCTGCTGGGTTATAATCACAAGGGTCTGCAGGGTCTGTACCGTTAGTTACCTCTACACTATCTAAAACTCCGTCACCATCTGAGTCTACATCACCATAAGTAATTGTTACTGTAGCTTCGTTAGAAACGTTCCCTTCATTATCTTCTATAGTATAAGTAATTGGTGTTGGGTTACCAATAAAACCAGCCTCTGGTGTAAACGTTAAGTTTCCACTGTCGTCTAACGTCCATGTACCTTCACCTGGTACAACTAACGTGTCGTTATAACCGTCACCATCACTATCTGTTGCTCCTGTTGTAGTTATAGACACTGTACTTGCTACAACAACACCATCGATATCGTTATCTGGACCATTACCATTGTCTGCAGTAACAATTACTGTCACGGCAGTTCCAATTGGATTGTCTAAACTAACGTCGTCTTCTGCTATTGGGTTAGAAGTATAAGTTATTGTTACCGTCGCTTCGTTAGATACATTACCATCATTATCTTCTATTGTATAAGTAATTGGTGTTGGATCTCCTGTAAAGCCTGGTTCTGGTGTAAACGTAATGTTTCCTGTTCCATCTACAATCCATGTTCCTTCGCCTGGTACAACTAATGTGTCATTATAACCATCGCCAGTCATATCTGTTGCTCCTGTTGTAGTAATACTTACTGTAGCAGGATTAATTGTCCCGTCTGCATCTGTATCTGGTCCATTACCATTATCTAATGGTACATTTACAGTTACAGCTGTATTGATAGTGTTATCTAAGCTCTCATCATCCTCTGCAATTGGAATAGATTGAACGGTTACTGTTATAGTTGCTATATTCGAATCGTTACCATCATTATCCTGAACCGTATAGTCAATTGGTGTTGCTACACCTGTAAAGGTTGGTTCTGGTGTAAAGGTTACTGTTCCGTCTCCGTTATCTGTATACGTACCTTCTCCTGGTACTGTAAAGGCATCCTGTTGTCCTGGTGTTGCAGGATCTAAGTCTACTGTCGTTACATCTATTGTACCGTTTGGATCTGTATCATTTCCTGTAATAGGGAATGTTACTGGTGTATCTGGTGTCGTACTCGCTATATCATCTACTGCTATTGGTGTACAACCGCCTGCATCTGTAAACGGATCACATGGATTGTTTGGATCACTCGTGTTACCCATTGGGTCTGCTGGTGTTGATGGATCATCAACGCCTGTAGTCTCCTCACAATCTGTTAAACCATCGCCATCACTATCGGTTGGGAATGGACAAGCTGCAACCGTTACTGTAATGGTAGCTATGTTTGAATCGTTTCCATCATTATCCTGAACCGTATAATCGATTGGTGTTGCTACACCTGTAAAGGTTGGTTCTGGTGTGAAGGTTACTGTGCCGTCTCCGTTATCTGTATACGTC